>CAZQNK010000034.1:0-15128 GCA_964594955.1 uncultured Clostridia bacterium
TGCGGAGCGCGCCGCAGGCAGGGACTTTAAAAAACTGTTTGACGAAATGCACGTCTGCAAGGAAAATACCGCCCTTGTTGAAAAGGTTCTTCAAACCCAACGGGACATATATTTTACCCCCTCGCACGGCGGGCAAAAATCTTTCGGGCAGGATTTGTACGTTTCCCTGCCCTTCTGTCCTACAAAGTGCGAATATTGCTCCTTTATAACGGCTCCCATCGGGCGCACGCGCGGCTATGTCGAAGAATATATAAACAGTCTTATCAAGGAACTTGAAAGTCTGCGCCCCGTTCTGAACGGCGTGCGCAGCGTGTACGTCGGCGGCGGCACTCCGTTCGTGCTTGAAACAGAGCAGTTGATGCGGATATATGCCGCGATTGACGCCGTACTGCCCGAAAAATGCGAGTATACGGTAGAGGCGGGCAGACCCGACGTGTTCTCCGAAGAAAAGCTGAAAATTTCCAAGGATTTCGGCGTGAACCGCATTTGCGTTAATCCTCAGACTTTCAACGATTTAACTCTTGAAAAGATCGGCAGAAAGCACACCGCCGCCCAAACGTTGCAAGCCTATAAGATGGCTTCCGATAGCGGTTTCGATATAAATATAGACCTAATCGCGGGGCTTGCGGACGAGGGCGTGGCTGATTTTGAAAGAACGCTTAATATTGCGATTTCATTAAATCCCGCAAATATAACCGTTCATACGCTTTGTCTTAAATCGGGCGCGAAGTTGAAGGAGGAAGTAACCCGTCTCAACGTAGAAGGCATTGCCGAAATGATCTCCCTTTCCCGCCGAAAGCTTACGTCGGCCGATTATATGCCGTATTATATGTACAGGCAAAAATATCAGGCGGGCGGGCTGGAAAACGTCGGTTGGACGAAAGCCGGCAAGGCGTGCGTATATAATATAGACGTAATGGAAGAGATAACGGATAATATTGCCGTCGGCGCCAACGCCATATCAAAAAGGCTCTTCGGCGGCGGAGCGCGCATTGAACGCCTTGCTTCCCCCAAAGATATTCCGACGTACATCGCAAAGACGGATAAAATAATTGCCGACAGGTTAAAGCTGTTCGGCTTGTAATTTTTGTTTATTAAAATAACGGTCGGGCTGCAAAATGCAGTCTGACCGTTATTTTTTAATTATTGTCTGAATTTCCAAAATAATTTGCTGAAATTTACAAAGTATACTTGACAAGGGGGTCCATGCGCTGCGCTTGGTTTGCACAATATTATCTGAAATCTTTTTGTAATGCGATGTGCAAAGTTTCGGGCTTACACCCTCACGAGAAATGATGGGTGCGCTCGCAATGACAGAGGGGGCACGATTGCATGCTACGCTCGAAATGACAAAGGGGAGTGGTGGATTCCTCCGCATTTACGGTAGCGTGACGCTTTTGCGGTTGGCGGTTCTTCCCCGCGCCAATAGCGCTTAGTGCCATGCCCTTTATAGTGCTACAAAAAACTACGCGTTTTCACGCGTAGTTATGATTGCGTTTTAAAAGTCCTATTTCTTATTGCAGGCAAGCCACACCATTAAAACCGTAACGTCAGCAGGATTGACCCCCGATATCCTGCCCGCCTGCCCAAGCGTCACGGGGCGCACGCGTTCAAGCTTCTCGCGCGCTTCAAGCCTCAACCCCGAAATGCTTGCATAATCTATGTCCTCGGGCAACTTTTTCTCTTCCAATTTGTTGGCGCGCTCAATCTGCTTCGCGCTCTTTTTAAGATAACCCTCGTATTTTACTGTCGCTTCGGCGGATTTTATAATTTCTTCGGGCAAGTCGGTAAGTATCCCGAAAAATACGCAAATATCTTCGGCTTTTCCGCCCCTTCTGATAAGGTCGGCATACGTCATAACCTGTGCGGTTAGCGGAATTTCACGCTCTCCGCAAAATTTTTCAAGTTTTTCTCTGTCGCAACGCAAATTCAGCGTTTCCATAGCTTCGCCGTATTGCGCTTTGCGCTTTTCGTAACAAATTTTTCGCTCTTCGGATAAAAGCGGAGTATCGGCTATCTTGGGCGTAAGCCTGAAATCTGCTATATCGTGCCTCAGCGCAAGCGCCCATTCCGCCCGCGACGTCATAATTCTGTACGGCTCTTCCGTGCCCTTTGTCACAAGGTCGTCGATAAGAACGCCGATATACGCCTCGCTGCGCGAAAGAATAAGCGGTTCTCTGCCGAGTATTTTAAACGCCGCGTTAATGCCCGCTATAAGTCCCTGAGCCGCCGCTTCCTCATAGCCGGAAGTCCCGTTTATCTGTCCCGCCGTGTAAAGCCCTTTAACTTTTTTGAACTCCAACGTGGGCAGAACGTCAAGCGTGTCTATGCAATCGTATTCTATGGCGTAGGCATAGCGCATTATCTCGCAATTTTCCAACCCCTTTACGGAACGGTACATCTCGCGCTGGACGTCGTGAGGCATGGAAGAGGACATTCCCTGAACGTAAATTTCGTCCGTGTCCTCGCCTTCGGGTTCAAGAAAAATCTGGTGGCGCTGTTTGTCTGCAAAGCGCACGACTTTCGTCTCTATGGAGGGGCAGTACCTCGGCCCGGTAGATGTAATTTCTCCGTTGTACAGCGGGGAGCGGTTAAGATTATCGAGTATAATCTTGTGAGTGGTTAAATTGGTGTAGGTTATAAAACATTCCCGCTTGTTTTCGCACTTTTTTTCGGTTGCGAACGAAAAGGGCGGAACGCTTTCGCCGTTTTGGCGCGTACATTCCGAAAAATCGATTGTTCTGCCGTCAAGTCTTGCGGGAGTGCCCGTCTTGAAGCGGCGCACGTTAAAGCCCAGCTTTATAAGACTTTCGGTGAGCGCGTTTGCGGCGGCAAAGCCGGCGGGACCGCTTTTTTGTCTGAAACTGCCCGTAACGGTTTCGGCGTTCAGGTAAACGCCCGTCGCTATAATCACGGCTTTGGCGTAAAGTATGCCGCCGTATGTGGTGGCTACGCCGACCGCTTTGCCGTTTTCAGTCAGTATTTCCGCCGCTTCACCCTGTAAAATGCGCAAATTTGCGGTGTTTTCCAAAGTTCTCTTCATTTCGCGGTGGTAGGCGTTTTTGTCGCATTGGGCGCGCAGGGATTGAACGGCTTCGCCTTTTCCCTCGTTAAGAACGCGCATCTGCAATGCCGTTTTGTCGGCGTTTCTCGCCATTTCGCCGCCAAGCGCGTCAATTTCGCGCACAAGGTGCCCCTTTGCCGTGCCGCCTATCGACGGGTTGCACGCCATAAAAGCTATGCTGTCCAGATTAAGGGTCAGCATAGCCGTTTTAAGTCCGAGTCTGGCGGCGGCAAGGGCGGCTTCGCAACCTGCGTGCCCCGCGCCGATGACTGTTATATCATAATTTCCTTCGATAAACGTTTTCATATACAGAGGAAGGTCTTTAAAAATTTACCTCTTTAAAATGATATTTTTTATGTCGTCAACGTCTTTGGCTATCTTGTCGTTTACGCGGCACATCTCTTCAATCTTGTCGCGCGAATAAAGAATGGTAGTGTGGTCTCTGCCGCCGAGTTCCTTTCCTATTGAAACAAGGGGCAGGGATAAAAGTTCGCACATAAGATAGCAGCATATCTGGCGGGGAATAACAACTTCCTTTTTCTTGCTCTTCCCCACAAGGTCGTTTCTGCCGACTTTGAAATACGCCGTCACCGCGGAAATAACGCTCTCGGAAGTAATTTCCTCCTTGCCCTCGGATACCGCCTCGTTAAGCGCGTTGCGCGCCAGCGCAACGGTTATTGGCTCTTCATGCAGCTTAGAGGCGAATATGACCTTTGTAAGCCTGCCTTCCAGCGTCCTCACGTCGTCGCCCGAATCCTGCGCAAGGAAGGTAAGCACGTCGTCGGGAACGATGCACTTTTTTTCGAACGCTTTGCGCTTCAATATGGCGATTTTAGTTTCGAAGTTGGGGGGAAGTATGTCGTATAAAAGTCCGCCGGAAAAGCGTGTGCGCAATCTCTCTTCCAAAGCGGGAAGATCCTTCGGCGGGTGGTCGGAAGATATTACTATCTGCTTTCCCTTTGAAACAAGTTCGTTAAAGGTATGGAAGAATTCCTCCTGAACGGCCTTTTTGTTCTCGATAAACTGTATATCGTCTACGATCAATACGTCCGCGGTGCGGTAATGCTGTCTGAGCTTATTTCCGCGTTCGCGCGCGTCGGGTCCGCGCCCCGTGAACATGGTGTCTATAATTTCGTTTACAAACTGTTCGCAGGTAACGTATATAACTTTAAGTTCGGGTTTTTCTTTGACTATTTTGTTCGCTATTGCCTGTATCAGGTGGGTCTTGCCCAAGCCTGTACCGCCGTAAATGAAGAGGGGGTTGTAAGTGCCCGCAGGATCTTCAGCGACGGAAAGCGCGGCGGCATAGACAAACTCGTTGTTCTTTCCTACCACAAAGCTGTCAAATGTGAACCTCTTTTCAAGGTTAGGGGGCGGTGCGGAAAAATCCTCCGTAGGGGGATTATAAGCGTAGTCGTCGCTACCCTTGACTTTAAGGCGGAAGTCGTTCACGCCGACGTTCGCTTTTATAATCGCTTCGCGCATTTTTTCGGCAAGAGTGCCCGTAATGTAAGTCGCAAAGCTCTCGGTAGGGGTTTCAAGCACTATGGTTCGCCCGTCCAGATCAACGGGCACCAGCTTTTCGATGTAAGTGGTGTAGTTGATGTGGGAAACAAGCTCCTGCATTTTCTCTTTTATGGGGTTGTAAATAAAGTCAAAGTTAGCCTTTTCTGACATTTGTGTGTAAAATTCCTTTGAAATCCGTTATTTTTCTGTTATAATATTATCGGTTCCTCAGGCGATATAGCCTTTAAGGACATTATAATACAAAACCCGCTTAAAAGAAAGTGTTTTAACTGAAAAATGCGCATAAAAAATTTGAATTTGAAAAATTTCAGAAATTACTCCGACGAGCGGATAGATTTTTCCGACGGCTTGAATGTGCTTTTCGGCAGGAATGCCCAGGGCAAGACGAACTGTGCCGAAGCCGTATATTACCTTTGTACGGGCACTTCACCGAAATCGAGAAGGGATAAACAGCTTATAAAGCGCGGCGAAAGTTTTGCGGAAATTTCCGTTGAGGCAGAGGGACGGTACGGCAAACTTGAAATTTATGCAAAGATAACGGAAAGCGGAAGGGAACTCCGCCTTAACGGCAACAAAGTCACCCGCAACGCCGATATTTTGGGCAATTTATACAGCGTGTTTTTCTCTCCTTACGAACTCCGACTTATTCAGGACGGTCCCGACGAAAGAAGGCGCTTTCTGAACGTTTCGATATCCCAGCTTTCGCGCCCTTACTACGTTGCGCTTGCGCGCTACAATAAAATATTGGAACAGCGCAACAACCTTTTAAAGGACAGGGATCTTGAAACGGTCTATGCCTCCCTGCCCGTTTGGGACGAACAGCTCTGCAAATATGCCGCCATCGTGGCGTATAAGCGCGCGGACTTCATTGCAAAGCTCGCGCCCATAGCAAAGGATATCCACTCCGCGCTTACGGACGGGGCGGAGCGGTTGGAAATTTATCCCGAAAAGAAGTATAAAGGCGAAGAAAAAGACATTGAAAGACGCCTCTTTGGCGAACTATCCAACAATTATGACAGGGATATCCGTCTTGGCTACACTGCTTCCGGCCCGCACCGCGACGATATCGGGATAGAAATTGACGGCATAGACGCAAAAACCTATGCCTCGCAGGGTCAGACGCGCACGGCGGCGCTGTCCATAAAACTTGCCGAGGTGGAAATTTTTACCGAGCTTTCGGGGGAACCGCCCGTTCTCGTTCTGGACGACGTAATGAGCGAGCTGGACTTACCGCGCAGAAAAAAACTTTTGGAACGCACTTCAGGCTTGCAGACCATTCTCACCTGTACCCATGCCGAGCGCGTATTATACGGCAAGCAGACGAACAAAATAAGGATAGAGGGCGGCGCAGTCAAAAGGTAACTTTAAGAGGGTTACGACGGCCGATAATTACAAATAAAAACAGTGTCAATATGAAAATACGTTCCGATTTGCACATACACACATATTATTCGGACGGCAGACAAAGCCCCGCCGACGTGATAGATCAAGCGGTAAAAAACGGATTGCAGCTGGTTGCCGTCACAGACCACGATACAATGCTCGGCTGTGAAGAGGCGGAGGTATTCGCAAACGCGGCGGGCATAAGGATAGTCCGCGGGTTGGAGGTTTCAGCTTACTTCGGCGAGGTAAAGCTGCACACCTTAGGTTATGGCATGGACGAAGAAAAGTTTTCGGGCTTTTTGGAAAGGCTTTACGAAAGCTCTGTCAAACGTGCCGAGGACGTCGTTTATAAACTGAACAAAGCGGGCGTAAAAATTACGTTTGAAGAGGTGGCTGCGGAAAGATTTACTTCAACTTCTCCCGTTCACGGCATGCACATTGCCCGCGCCTGCGCAAAAAAAGGTTTTGCGCCCACGCCGTATGCCTTTTACGGCGAATATCTCGCATACGGCAAGCCTGCCTTTTCATGCGTCGGCCGCCCTTCGCCCGAAGAAACCTGCGCGGCAATTGACGGGGCGAACGGCTTTTCCGTCATAGCCCACCCCGGCAGGATAGAAATGCCAAAAGAGGAGCTTGAAAGGCTGATCTGCCATTTAAAGGGGTATTCGCTCGGCGGCATAGAAGTTTATTATACTACCCATACTAACGAACAGACGACATACTATAAGAAACTTGCCGAACGGCTTTCTCTGGAAGATACGGGCGGTTCGGATACGCACTATCAAGGGGGAAGAAACGTCATCGGCCAACCCGTCTTTTATGCGGACGCGGAGCTATTGAAGAGGTTGAAAATTGGGGGCTGAAAAAAGTTTAAAACTGAATATCGCCTTATGTATGCTCGCTATGTCGGCGGGCATAATTTTTTTGTGCGGGTTCTGTCCGTGCGGCAGACTGCCTCGGGGGACTTTTATTGACGGAACAGACGTGGGCGGGCTTTCACGTGCGCAGGCTATAACGGCGGTCCGTCGGGAAACGGAAAATGCTTTAAAGCAAAAGATGCTTGTCATACGCTCGGATACCGCAGTTTATACCTTTTCATATCCGGAAATAAACTTTCGCGACGATCTGTTTAGCAGTGTGAAAAACATAAAGAATTGCGGCGAATATTCAAGCGGAACAAAATATTATCTCTGTGCCGAAAACGAAGTTATCCGCGGCATATGTGCGGGGGAATCTCTGCCAGTGACGGAGCCGTACGCCGATTTTTCCGCGTCAGGCGCGCCCTTTGAATACTGCGCTGGTAACGACGGCCGCATTGTGGATGAAGCCGCGTTGCGGCTCGATTTGGAAAAAGCGCTTTCGGGCTCATTCGAAGAGATAGCGTTGAAGTACAAGCATGTAAAACGCAAACGCGCATTGGAAGAAGTCCGTACGCAAACAACGCTTTTGGCGCAGTTTACGACATATTTCGATAAGGATAATTTAAGCCGCACAAGCAACATACGCCTTGCTTCGGCAAGCGTCAACGGCACGGTCGTAAAGAGCGGTTCAGTCCTTTCGTTCAATGATATAGTGGGGGATAGAACGGCAAAGCGGGGTTATCTCAAAGCGAAAATCATAGAAAACGGAGAGTTTACGGAGGGTTACGGAGGCGGAGTGTGCCAGGTCAGCACAACGCTTTACAACGCCGCACTGCTTTCGGGTTTGAAGATAGCCGAATACCATCCACATACGCTTGCGGTGGGCTACGTCCCGCCCTCGCGCGACGCAATGGTAAGCGGAAAGGCTTTCGATTTAAAGATTGAAAATCCCTCGCCGTCGCCCGTGTATATACGCGCGCAGGTTTCGGAAGGCAGTTTAACCGTGCGCATTTACGGCAAGCGCGGTGCGGACGGAATAGCGATAGAGTCCGTCGTAAGCGGCGGCATAGTCGCTCCCGTTGCGGAAACGGACGACCCGTCAAAAGTGCGGGAGGGCAGGGACGGTATTCTTTCGGAAAGTTACCTCGTCGTGACGGAAAAGGGAGAAACGCGCCGCATTTTTCTGCGCAGCGACAGATATTTGCCGCAAAAACACGTTATCCTTAAAGAAAACGTCGCCCCGCCGACATAAAATGACTTTTAAATTAATTGTGTTTTTTACTCCGCTGTGCTATAATAAATTAAATTTTTATTTCGCACAGGGGTTTTTATGATAAAGATACTCGTTGACGCCATGGGCGGCGATAACGCGCCTGCGGCAACCGTTCAAGGCGCGGTTGAAGCGCTTGAAAAGGACAAGGAACTATATTTGATTTTAACGGGCAGACAAAAGGACGTTGAGGCGGAGCTTGCTAAATACAGTTACGATAAATCGCGCCTTGAAATAGTCGACTGTCCCGACGTAATAGATATGAACGATATCCCCACCGAGGCTGTAAAGCGCAAACAGTCCTCGCTTATTGCGGCGTATTGGATGCTTAAAAAGCAGGAAGATATCTGCGCTCTCGTCACCGCCGGTTCAACGGGCGCCGCCATTGCGGGCGGTCAGCTCATATTGGGCAGAATAAGGGGCGTAAAGCGCCCCGCGCTCTGTCCCGCAATCCCCAATTCGCGCGGCGGCGTAACCCTTCTTTGCGACTGCGGCGCCAATGCCGAGTGCAAGCCCGTAATGCTCTGCCAGTTCGCCGTTTTGGCCTCTGCATACGCAAAGGCTGGTTTCGGTATAAAGGAACCCAAAGTCGGGCTTTTGAATAACGGAACTGAGGAACACAAGGGCGATCCCCTCCGCCAACAGACCTATAAATATCTTGCGCAGATGAAGGGTATAAACTTTATCGGCAACGTCGAAGGCAGGGATATCATGCTCGGCGATTGCGACGTGGTCGTTGCCGACGGGTTTTCGGGCAATATCGCTCTTAAATCCATGGAAGGCTGCGGCAAGCTCGTTCTCGGCGTAATGAAGAAGGAATTTCTCGGCTCTTTCCGCGCAAAGATAGGTTATCTGTTTGCAAAGAAAGCCATAAACAATATGCGCGGACAGCTCGATTTCGAAAAGGTCGGCGGCGCGCTCCTTTTAGGGCTTAAAAAGGTAGTCATAAAAAGTCACGGCTCGTCCAAAGGCGGAACGTTCGCGGCGGCTATCGCAAACGCGGCTGCCATCTACCGCGGCGGGCTTGTTCCCTCGGTCGAACAAATGCTTGCCGACGTTGATTTCGATACCCTCATTCCGGAGAACGACCGATGAATATCGCCGAAGTTGAAAACGACATAGGCTATATATTTAAAGATAAATCGCTTTTGCAAAGGGCGCTTACTCTCGCTTCGGCGGGGGAGGAAAATAACCAGACCCTTGAATTTTTCGGCGACGCCATTCTCGAATTTCTCGTTTCCGAACGCATTTATTCCGAACAATCGTCCGAAGGCGAGCTTACCGAACGCAGGAAAGCGCTTGTTTCCGACAAAGCTTTAACTCCCGTTTCTCTTAAATTGGGGCTTGATAAGCATTTTATCAAGGGTAACGGCGACGGCGCCAACAAAAAGGCCGTTCCTTCGGCTTATGAAGCCGTAATTGCGGCGATATACCTCGACGGCGGCATAGACGCGGCGCGGAAATTCGTATTTTCCACACTCGATTTCACCTGCCGTTTTGCGGAGGAAAATTATAAGGGCAGGTTGCAGGAATTTTTGCAGGGCGGCGGCAATCCCTGCCCCGTGTATGAAAGGCGGGATACGGGCACTCCGCAAAATCCCGAATTCAGCGTATCGGTAACGCTGTTCGGCAAAACGTATACGGGCGTTGCCAAAAACATACGGCAGGCGGAACAGCTTGCCGCAAAAAATGCGCTCTGTGACCTTGAAAACAAATAACTCCGCGCACGCCTTTTCGGACGGTGCGCAAAACACGGCATATAACGGTAAAACATGATAACTTTTAAGCAAATACAACTTGTAGGGTTCAAATCCTTTGCGGATAAAACCATTATCCCCCTCGGCGACGGCGTTACCTGTATAGTCGGGCCCAACGGTTGCGGAAAATCCAACGTAGCGGACGCTATCCGCTGGGTTCTGGGCGAACAATCGGCAAAGATGATGCGCGGTTCCCAGATGCTCGACGTAATTTTCGGCGGTACGGAGCTTCGCAGAAAGATGTCCATGTGCGAGGTAACTTTAACTTTCGACAATACAAACCGCATTTTCGATATCGACTGCGACGAGGTGGAGATGACCCGCCGCCTATATAGGGACGGCGAAAGCGAATACCTTCTCAACCGCCAACCCTCCCGAATGAAAGTGTTGACGGGGCTGTTGCACAGCGCGGGCGCCGCAAAAGAGGGTTATTCTATTATCGGACAGGGCAGAATAGAGCAGATCATGAATTCCCGCCCCGAGGACAGGCGTTCGATTTTCGAAGAAGCTACGGGCATAGTGGTTTTTAAGGACAGAAAGGCGGACGCGGAGCGCAAATTAAGCGCCTCGCGCGACAATCTGTACGTCTTTGCCCAGCGTATGCAGGAGGTAGAGCGTCAGCTCAATCCCCTCAAAAAGGCGGCGGAAAACGCGCTTAAATACAGGGAAATTTATTCCGAACTCCGCCGCAACGAAACAAATTTGTACATAGTCCGCCATGACGGCTCGGAGGGCGAAAAGGCTGAGATCAACAATAAAAAGAACCTCATCGACGCCAAAATCGAACACCTCGGCAAGCACATGGAGGAGCTGTTAAACGAATATCGCGACTGCCGCGACGGTATAACCGCCGCAGACGCCGTTTTGCAGGATCTGAACGACAGAATTCGCCGCTATGAGGTCGGCATCGAGCATAAGAGCGGAGAAGCGAAGCTGTATACCGAAAAGGCGCGTTCGGTCAAAGCCAAACTTGCCGCCGCACAGGAAGATATCGCATATTCCACAAAGCGTATAAGCGATATAGAGCGCGAAATTCGCCGCGCGGAAGACCTCGGCGGAAAAAATTCCGAGCGCATAGAGAAAATGAAGGCGGAAGCCGAAGATTACCGTGCGGAGCTTTCCGAACTTTCCGAAAAAATTTCCAAATACGAATATATGACGGGCGAACACAGGAAGAAGGTCATGGACGCCATAAAGGATCTGTCCGATTTGCGCCAGAACATGGGTTCGCTGTCGGCGCAGAAAGACCTTTTGAACGAAAGACTTGCGGAAATTTCCGCCGATATGGAGAAGATCCGCGCCCGCCGCGACGAAGCGCGCGCGCAGTACGATATGTGTCTTGAAAGGGGCAATGCGCTTACCGAATTTCTCGGCAACGAGGACGAGCTTTTGGAACGCGCGGAAGGCAAAGTCGACGAATGTGCGGATAAAATCCGCCAGCTTGAAAAGCAGGTCTACGACGCTGAAGCAAAGATAACTTCGCTCTCCGCCAACCTTGAAACCTGCCGCGCGCTCCGCGACAGATTTGACGGCTACATATATTCTGTCAAAAAGCTGATGAGCGACAGCAAGGGAGATCTTGAACTTTCGGGCAGAATCCGCGGACTTATAGCGGACGTTGTTTCATGCGACAGGGATTACGAAGTCGCCATAGAAACGGCTTTCGGCGGGGCAATGCAGAACGTTATCACCGACACGCGCGACGATGCGAGATACCTGATAGAATATTTGAAACGCACCCGTTCGGGGCAGGTAACTTTTCTCCCCATAGAGGCGTTAAAGCCCCGCTATGAAAACGATCAGATTAAGTCAGCCGTGCACGACAGGGGCGCAATCGGCTTTGCGATTGACCTTGTAAAATTCGATAAACGCTTTGAAAACGTCATACATAACCTCTTGGGCAACACCCTTATTGTGGACGATATCCAGAACGCAACGCAGATAGCAAGGCGCTATCCCCGCGCGTTCAAAATCGTAACTTTGGACGGCGACGTCATCTCCATGAGCGGTTCAATGACGGGCGGTTCCCGCCGTGAAGTTGCGGGCAATCTTCTTGCAACCGAAAGGCGCATAAAAGAGCTGGAAGAGGGTATTGAAGTAAAGAAAAATTTTCTCTCCCGTGCTCAGAGCAAGCGCGCCGAATTTGACGACGCAAGGGCGGAAGCCGAGGCGGAGTTGGGCGCTTTAAATAAAAAATTGCAGGACGCAAGACTGGAACTTGCCTCCGTTACGGAAAAGCAGTCGGCTTATTTACAGGCCGTTACCTCCGCAGAAAGCGAATATTCGGCTTATTCACGGTCGGTAGCGGCGTTAAAGGGCAGATTAGAGGGGTTGGACAGCGAATATACGGGCGTTTCGGCGGGCGCAAGCCAGCTTTCCGAACAATCGGATAAGGCGTCCTCGGCAATGGACGACATGAGCGCCGAATACGATAAGCTTACCGCAAGGCGCAACGAGCTTACCGAAAAGCTCAATTCCCGACTTGTAGATTGCGCTTCGCTCGAAAGCGCCGTAAAAGCGGGCGGCGACAACGTTGCGCGTCTGCGCGGCGAAAAAGAAGCGCTTATCATAAAGATAGAAAAGACAAACGCCGGTATTCCCGCAATCCAACGCGAGATAGACGAACTCAACGCACAGGCAGAGCGAACCGCCCTCACGGAACAGGAGCAGGCGGTAGTCAACGATCTGCGCAGACAGATAACCGAAGTTACCGCGTCAAAAGAAAACTATAACGAGCGAATTAAAAAAATCGACGGCGAGCGCCTTTCAAGCGCGGAAGAACGCGACTCTTTGACCGTTCGTTCGCACAATCTCGAAATGTCGCTTGCCAAGATAGACGCCGACCTCGAATATCTGCGCCTGCGCATTGAAGAGGAGTACGGCGAGGATTACGAAGGTTGCCTTAAATATAAGGAAGAGGGCTTCGACGCTTCAACTGCAAACAACGCAATTGCAAGCTGTAAGCGTCAATTGACCATGCTCGGCGCGGTCAATCCCAACGCCGTAGAGGAATACGACGAGGTAAGCGCGCGCTATGAAAAGATGTTGACCGAAAAGGAGGATATGGAAAAGGCAATTGCCGATTTGACCTCCGCTCTGGACGACATCCGCGCGGAAATGCTCAGAATTTTCAACGAAGGCTTTGAAAAAATCAATGAAAATTTCAAGCGTACTTTCAAAGAGCTGTTCGGAGGCGGCAAGGCCGAGTTGCAACTCGATTATACCGATTGCGACGATCCGTTGAACGCGGGCGTTGAAATAATCGCCAGTCCCCCCGGCAAAAAACTGACAAAAATTTCCCTGCTTTCGGGCGGCGAGCGTTCTCTTACGTCCATAGCGATACTGTTTGCGATAATAGGTATGCGCCCCATGCCGTTCTGCGTTCTCGACGAGATAGAAGCGGCTTTGGACGAAGCGAACGTGGTAAGGTTTGCAAAATATCTTAAAAAATTCGCGCAACAGACCCAGTTCATAGTTATCACGCACAAAAAGCCCACAATGGAGGCGGCCGACGTGCTTTTGGGCGTCACTATGGAGGAAAAAGGCGTGTCCAAGATAGTCACGGTCAAGCTTTCCGACGTAGAGTCAAAGCTCGGCGGCGATACAGTAGGCTGATAAATTTAACATGCTCCGTCTGCGGATACGGCGGCGGATTAAAGGATAAATCATGGGTATATTTTCCAAATTAAAAAACGCGCTTAAAAAGACGAGGGAGGGGCTGTCGTCGGCTCTTTCAAACCTCTTTTCGAAAAACAAACTCGGCGACGAATTTTACGACGAGCTTGAAGAAATTCTTATCGGCGCCGATATCTCCATTACGACCGCGGAAGAGGTGGTTGAAGAAATCCGTGCCGAGGCAAAGCACGATAAGCTTAAAGACAGGGAGTTCGTCACGGACCTTTTGAAGGACGTGCTTGAAGAAAAGCTGACGGAAGCGGAAATTCCGGAAATAAAGTACCCCGCCGTGATAATGCTTGTAGGCGTGAACGGAGTGGGCAAAACCACCACAGTCGGCAAATTAGCCAATTACTTTTTAAATCAGGGTAAAAGCGTCACCGTAGCCGCGGCGGATACCTTCCGTGCCGCGGCGGCAGACCAGCTCACCGTGTGGGCGGAGCGCGCTAAAGTGCGCATAGTCAAACATGAAGAGGGCAGCGACCCCTCCGCGGTCGTATATGACGCAATCTCTTCCGCAAAGGCTAAGGGAACGGACGTGGTTTTGATAGATACCGCCGGCAGACTGCACGTGAAGGCGCACCTTATGGAAGAGCTTAAAAAAATGTCCCGCGTAGTGGAAAGGGAATATCCGCAGGCTAATTTCTATAAAATGCTCATTTTGGACGCAACCACGGGCAACAATGCGATAAATCAGGCCGAAATTTTTGACGAAGCGATAGAGCTTGACGGCATAATTTTAACCAAGCTTGACAGTTCGGCAAAGGGCGGTTTTGTCATATCCCTCTGCGGCGAACTCGGCATACCCGTAATATTCACGGGCGTCGGAGAGAAAATGGAAGATCTGGAACTTTTCAACCCCGAAGAGTTTATAGACGGTATATTGTAAGAGGCGCTATGTCTGAAAAAGAAAAAATGCTCGCGGGTCAACTGTATTACCCAGGTGATAGCGAGCTGAAAGCTATGTATAATAGGGCGCGCACGCTCTGCTCCGAACTCAACTCAATTTCCTTCGACCGTCCCGAAAAACGTACACAAATTATAAAAGAGCTTTTCGGAAAAACGGGCGAAAACGTGTTCGTGGGTTCGGACTTCGAATGTGATTACGGCGTAAATATAGAGGTGGGCGAAAATTTCTTTTGCAACTACGGCGTAGTTATTCTCGACGTGTGTAAGGTCAAGATAGGCAAGAACTGTCTAATCGCGCCGCAGGTCGGCATTTACACCGGCTGTCACCCGTTGGAGCGGGAAGTAAGAATTGCTAATCTCGAATACGGCAAGCCCATAACGATAGGCAACGACTGCTGGATAGGCGGCAGAGCGGTCATTAACCCCGGAGTATGCCTCGGCGACAACGTTGTCGTGGGCAGCGGTTCGGTAGTTACAAAGTCGTTTCCGTCGAACGTAGTCATTGCGGGCAACCCCGCTAAGATAATAAAGCAACTTTAATGTAAAAGAGAGAGGTACGGCGGCAACTTTCAGTTGCCGCCGTATTTTCCCCTTTTGGAAATTAAAATTTATAAATCGTCGGCGTCCTGTATGGGCTTGCCTCCGTCCACGGGAGAACCCGTATAACTTCCGTTGGGGTCGTA
>CAZQNK010000035.1:0-14116 GCA_964594955.1 uncultured Clostridia bacterium
GTGTACACAGACGTACACGACCAAGGCAAAACGCAAGTCCGACGCCGTATTGCGACGCTTATACAATCCTTATCGCGTCGCCGATAAAAATCCTTATGGCGTCCGCCGTCTTTTGTTGAATAGTCATATTAGCTCATTAAATTTTATTATATACGCCCTTTAAAGCGGGATATAGCCGTTTGAATATTTCATATCTTTTTAAATAGCCGTAAGATATGTCCTCTTCGGGAAGTACCGCCTCACCCTTTTTGACGATTTTGTTTACGGCTTGGGAAAGATTATCATATGAACCGCAAGCCACCATGGCAAGAATAGCGGCGCCGTATGCGGGTCCCTCTTCGGCGGTAGGACGGCATACGGGGATGTTGAGAACGTTCGCAATAATTGAACGCCACAATCCGCTTTTTGCGCCGCCGCCGCATATCGTTGCGGAAGCAATTTCCGTTCCGCCGCGCCTGGCGGCCTCCACGCAATCTTTCAGTGCGTAAGCCACACCCTCCATTACGGCAAGAGTCATTTGCCTGCGCGAAGTTTCTGCGCCAATACCGATAAAAGCGCCGCGGGCGTTTACGTCGTTATGCGGACTTCTTTCCCCCATGAGATATGGCAGGAAATAGAGATTATTTTTACCGAGCAACTCTTCCGCGCCCCTCTGTTCCGCTTCAAAATCCTTTGTCCCGAGAATATCCATCCACCACGAGTTACAGGCGGCGGCAGAAAGTATACAGCCCATAAGATGATAACCGCCGGTAGCATGACAAAAAGAATGTAGCGCGTTACCGCCGTCCGAAACGAATTTTCCGCGCGGAATGAACACTGTTCCGCTTGTACCGAGCGAGATATTGCAACTTCCGTCCGAGACTGTTCCCGTACCCACTGCGGCTGCGGCATTGTCGCCTGCGCCCGCCGCCACTGCGACGTCCTGACGAAGCCCCCAACGCACGGCAAGCTCTTTTTTAATTTTCCCGACGGGTTGGAAACTTTCGTAAATGCGGGGCAGCCACTCCGATTTCACGCCGCATATACGGCACATTTCGGCGCTCCAACGCCTGTTTTTAACATCGAGTAACAGCGTGCCCGAAGCGTCGGAATAGTCTGTGGCATATTCACCCGTAAAACGGTACGTTAAATAATCTTTCGGCAGTAAAACGGCGCAAATGCGCTTAAAATTTTCAGGCTCGTTCTCTTTCAGCCATAGAAGCTTGGGCGCAGTGAAACCCGCAAACGCTATATTCGCCGTATATTCGGTCAATTTTTCCCTGCCGATAACTGTGTTAAGATATTCCGTCTGCTTTTCAGTCCTGCCGTCGTTCCAAAGAATACACGGGCGTATGACGTTGCCCGATTTATCCAAAGCCACAAGCCCGTGCATCTGCCCGCCGAAGCTTATACCGCGCACGCTTGCCGAATTCTGACCCCTCAACAGAGCCGGTATGCCCCTGTCCGCCGCTTCAAACCAATCTTCGGGGTTTTGCTCGCTCCAACCCTCTTTCGGAGCGATGACCTTATAAGATTCCGAATGAACGGAAAGGATGCGTCCGCTTTCATCGGCAAGCAAAAATTTTGCCGAAGAGGTTCCAATATCTATCCCTATAAAGGTTTCCATTTTATTTCTTGCCGAACATTACGCTGTTAACTATGGATTGCAGATATTCCTGCGAACCGCTTGAAGGAAGTTCGGGCGCGCCCAGCCCATCGGCATAAGAGGCAAGTTCGGTAAGCGTGGCTTTTCCGGAAAGTATCCTCTTGCCTATATCCGTAGAGCTATAACTTGCGTAGCGCTCTTTTATAAATTTGTCGATACGCCCGTCCTCTATCAGGGCGGCGGCATTTATCAGCCCGAGCGCGAAAGTATCCATGCCGAGAATAAATCCGTAAAACATATCTTTATAGGTATTGGATGGACGGCGGTTTTTCGCGTCGAAGTTAAAGCCGCCCGAAAGCCCGCCCGCCTTAATTACCTCGTACATGCACATAGTCGCGCCGTAAACGTCGAAGGGAAATTCATCCGTATCCCAACCGAGTAACAGGTCGCCCTGATTTGCGTCAATAGAACCGAGCATGCCGTTCACCGCGCTTACGCGCAATTCGTGTTCGAATGTGTGCCCCGCCAATGTGGCATGGTTGGCTTCTATATTCAATTTGAAATCCTTATCCAGCCCGTGCGCTCTTAAAAAGCCTATCGCCGTAGCTGCGTCATAGTCGTATTGATGCTTCATGGGCTCCTTTGGTTTCGGTTCTATATAAAAATCGCCCTTAAAACCTATGCTTCTGCCATAATCCACAGCCATGCGCATCAATCTTGCGATATTTTCCTGTTCAAACTTCATATCAGTGTTGAGCAGAGTTTCATAACCCTCTCTGCCGCCCCAGAAAACATAACCCTTACCGCCGAGCTTGACCGTTATATCCAACGCTTTTTTGATTTGCGCCGCCGCAAAACAGAACACTTCGGCACTGTTTGAGGAGCCCGCTCCGTTCATAAAACGGGGATTGCCGAACATATTGGCCGTTCCCCACAGGCATTTTATATCCGTGCCGTCCATTTTTTCAAGGATATAATCGGATATTATATCCAAACGACGGTTCGTTTCCTTGATATCGGCGGCTTCGGGCACGAGGTCAACGTCATGGAAGCAGAAATATTTGACGCCCGTTTTTTTCATAAATTCAAAACCTGCGTCAACTTTGGCTTTTGCGTGCTCCATTGTACCCCTTTCGACGCCGAAAGATTTATCTGAGCTGCCCCTGCCGAACATATCCGCGCCTTCGGCGCAAAGATTGTGCCACCACGCCATTGCAAACGGCAGATGTTCGCTCATTTTTTTGCCTAAAATTACCCTATCCGCATCATAATACTTGAAAGAAAGCGGATTTTTGCTATCCGCGCCTTCGTATTTTATTATCGGAATTCCCTTAAAAATTTCATCCATATTTTTTATCCCCGGTTTGATTAATTCTGTTTTTAATTTATCACCGCCGCCGCACGAAAAAAAGTATTATATGTTTATATTTTAGGTAAAATTGTTCACAAATTTTAAAATTTTATAGCACGAATTTATAAATCATGTTATAATGCAATTATGATAAGTTCTTTTGATCTGAATAATCTTGACAATCTGTTAAAAGACTTTTATACGGCGGTAGGCATACGCATTTCCATATTCGACGACAAATTCCATCTTGTCACAGAATATCCCAAAGAGGCGCCGCTGTTCTGCCGCATGATAAGAAGTTGCGAACGCGGCTTTACGGGCTGTGCAGAATGTGACGCACAGGCGTGCAAAAGGGCAATAAAAATGCGAAAACCGCATATTTACACCTGCCATGCGGGAATAACCGAGGCTATTACGCCCATTCAGATAGGCGGCGGAGTTATAGGCTATGCCATCCTTGCGCATATGATGCCCGAAGAGGGATATGACGATGCGGTTAAAAAGGCTTGCGATATTGCACAGGCGTACGGACTTCCGCGAGAAGAGAGCTTTTCCGCCGTTATGGAAATAAAAAAGAAATCGGCAGAACAGATACATGCGGCGGTAAAAATTCTTGACGCGGTGGCTTCCTACATGTATATACAGAACCTTGCGCAATGGAAAAACGAAGATGTTTCAAAACTTATAGACGAATTTATAAACAACAATCTTAAACTTCCGCTTACAAGCGAGTTTATATGCGCACATTTTCATTGTTCGCGCACGGCTCTGTATAATATATCCATGAAAAATTTCGGCATGGGCATTGCCCGATATGTCACCTATTGCAGGATAGAGAGGGCAAAAGCGCTTTTATCCGTGGGGAAATCGATTGCCGATACATCTTACGAGTGCGGCTTTTCCGAATACAATTATTTTTGCAAAGTATTCAGAAAATACACGGGCATGTCGGCAGGCGCATACCGCAAACTGAAATAAATAACCGGCAACTTACTGCTTTGATTAAACATTTTACTCTATTTTAGCCTGAAATACGCTTTAAAATAAGTTAACCGCACAAAAAACGCTTGCCAAGCAATAAATAAAACTGTTATAATCAAACCAACGGGGGCATAGCTCAGTTGGTTAGAGCGCTTGCTTGACATGCAAGAGGTCGATGGTTCAAGTCCATTTGTTCCCACCAGAAAAAGGGCGCCGCACGGGCGTCCTTTTTTGTCGTTCATTAACGACACTGTCTACGTCTTTTCAAAGGTGGCGCGGGGAAAAGCGCCGCCTTTAACTTCAATTACCGCTCTTTTACCGCGGGATACTCTGCGCATAAACAACTTATAAACCTCGCCGACGGGAATTACGGAGAGTGAAATTCCGAATACAAGCGCCCACTGCGCCGCCGCGAGATTGACAAGCCCGAACGCCGCTGACAGCGGGGTTACGCACAGCAACACGTTCAACAGTACGCCCGCAAGCACGGTTGCGATAAGCACCTTGTTGGAAAACATTCCGATAAACGCCGACTGCCTTTCCGAACGTATGTTGAACGTCTGAAACAGTTCAAGGAAGGATATAGTCATAAACGTTATCGTTGTCGCCGCCGCGTTACCCCATGCCGACAGCGAGAACGCAAACACTCCCACCGTTGCCGCCGTCATATACAGCCCGAAAAAGGCGATGAGTACAAGCGATGAGCGTGAAAACAGACTTTTTTCCGCACGGACGGGCGGTCTTGCCATAATATCGCCGCCGCCGCTTTCCACGCCGAGCGCAAGTACGGGGAAGCTGTCCGTTATAAGATTGAGCCAAAGCAGCTGGGTTGACAGCAGAAAGTCGAATTTGAAGAAGAAAACTGATGCGATAAGAATTGCGAGAACTTCTGCAAGGTTGGTGGACAGGAAGAATTGAATGGTCTTTTTTATGTTATCGGAAATTCTTCTGCCCTCGCGCACGGCGGCGACGATTGTGGTGAAATTATCGTCGGTTATTATCATATCGGAGACGCTTTTGGTTACGTCCGTGCCCGATATACCCATAGCTATACCTATGTCGGCGGATTTTACGGACGGAGCGTCGTTTATTCCGTCGCCCGTCATGGCGACAACTTTGCCGCGGCGCTGTAAAGATTTTACAATCATATTCTTGTGCCCGGGCGAAACGCGCGCGAATACCCTGCACCTTTCTATAGCGGCGTCACGTTCGCGGTCTGAAAGCGAATCAAGCCGATCGCCCGTCATTACTTCGCCCATATCCTGCGCTATACCCGATTTTTTTGCTATTGAAAGGGCAGTACGAACGTGGTCGCCGGTTATCATAACGGTGGCGATTCCCGCAGCGCGGCACTCTTCGACGGCTTCCTTCACTCCCTCCTTCAAACCGTCGGACATACCGCAAAGCCCTATAAATATAAGCTCCTCTTCACTGATTTTTCCGTCGAACGGCGAATAAGCGAAACCTAAAACCCGCAAAGCGTCGTCAGACATACCGTCGTTTTTGGCGGTTATTGCGTTTATATCGCTCTTTTTTATCTCCCGCACCCCCGAAGGAGTGAGAATGTGCGTGCATTTTTTCAAAAGAAAGTCGGGCGCGCCCTTTGTGAACGATATGCGTTCTCCGCCGACCTGCGCGGCAACCGTCATCATCTTACGCTCGGAAGTAAAGGGTTCTTCCGCAAGTTTCGTATAGTCTGCGGAAAAATTTCTTTCGTCGGCAAAGACTTTCAACGCCACTTCGGTGGGGTCGCCTATGTAGTTGCCGCGGACGCCCTTTACGCTGTTGCAGACGCTAATGCACAGCAGCATTTTTTCAATTACCGCGTTACTATGCCGAAGCGAAAGCTCTCTTCCCCCTCCCCACGCGCTTTCGACGCGGAGTTTATTGCAGGTCAAAGTTCCCGTTTTATCTGAGCATATAAACGAGCATCCGCCCAACGTTTCCACAGATTTTAATTTGCGTATAACTACGTTCTTTTTGCTCATTTTCTGCACGCCCATAGCCATTATTATTGTGACGACGGCGGGCAGACCTTCTGGAATGGCGGCAACCGCTATGGCGACGGACGTCATAAAATTTTTGAGCATGCCGTCCGACCGGACGCAAATTCCCAACAGAAAAACAACCGCAGTAACGGCGAGCACAAACGCTGTTATTATTTTCCCCAGCCTGTCAAGAGAGTTTTCAAGCGGGGTTTTTAAAGCTTTGCCGCCCGAAAGCATTGCGGCGATAGAACCGATTTCCGTATTCATGCCAACGCCCGTGACCACCGCCGATGCGTTACCGCGCACAATGAAAGTTGAACTGAAAAGCGTATTTTTCATCGCGCCCAGCGCCACTTTATTGCCGCGTATTCTTTCTGCGCTCTTTTCAACGGCGGCGCTTTCGCCGGTAAGCGCCGATTCGTCGCATAAAAGGTTGTTACATTCCACTATTCTGCAATCGGCGGGAACGACGTCACCCTCTTCCAGAAGCACTATATCGCCGACGGCTACGTTTTCACAGGAAATGACCTCCTCCGCCCCGTCACGGCGGACCTTACAGGTATCGGAGGACAATTTTTTTAAATTTTCGATGGCCTTATCCGCACGGTATTGCTGGATTGTACCGACGACGGAATTTAAAAATATTATGGCGAGGATAATGCAGGTATCCGTTAAATCCCCGCTTTCATGAGAAAGAAAGGCAATTACGCCCGATATTGCCGCCGCCACAATCAAAAGCAGGGTCATGAAGTCCTTAAACTGTGAAAAAAACAGTCCTAAAAGCCCCGCCTTTTTGCCCTGTTCAAGCTTATTTTTTCCGAATTTTAAAAGTCGGGCTTCGGCTTCCGACCTTGCCAGTCCGCGCGGCGAACTTTTTAGTTTTGCGAGAGTCTGCCCCGCCTCTTCAAAGCAGTAATTGCCCATAATTTACCTCTTGTATAAGGTATTCCGCTGCGACCCGCATTATGAAAAAAATTAAACGCCCGCCGCGCGCAATTCATTGCGCGCGGCGGGCGTTTACTCAAAATAATATTTATGACCTTTTTATAAATTAATTCTTTGCGGGTATCGTTTTAAGGAAATCGAGCGCCGAACGGAGAGTATCGTCCATATCCAAATACTTATATTGGCCAAGTCTTCCGCCGAAGATAACGCTGTCGTCCTTACAGGCATGCGCGAAATACCTTTCATACAAATCGCCGTTGCGCCTGTCGTTTACGGGATAATAGGGCTCGTCACCCTCCTTCCATACTGCGGAATATTCGCGGGAAATAACCGTTTTGGGCTGTGTGCCGAACTCAAAATGCTTATGCTCTATAATGCGGGTATAGGGCACGTCTGCGGCTGTGTAGTTTATAACCGCGTTGCCCTGATAGTTAGGGGTATCGAGAACTTCCGTTTCAAACCGCACCGTGCGATATTCCAGCGCGCCGTAGCAGAAATCATAATACGCGTCTATTGCGCCCGTATAAATGACCTTCCCCGCACTCTTTAAATATTCGGCTTTATCGGCGGCGAAGTCGCAATTTGTGCGCACTTCAACCCCTTCAAGCATCTTTTCTATGATTTTGGTATATCCGCCCACGGGTATGCCCTGATAGCGGTCATTGAAGTAATTGTTATCAAAGGTAAACCGCACGGGCAGGCGCTTTATTATAAATGCGGGAAGCTCCGTGCAGGGTCTGCCCCACTGTTTTTCAGTATAGCCCTTGATAAGTTTTTCATAAATAGTCTTTCCGACGAGGTTAACGGCCTGCTCTTCAAGGTTCTTGGGGTTTTCCGTGTAGCCCTCGCCGCGTTCCTCTTCTATACGTTTTTTCGCCTCTTCGGGAGTGAATACGTCCCCCCAAAGCTTTGTGAAGGTATTCATATTGAAGGGCAAGTTGTAACACTCGTTTTTATAGCGCGCAACGGGACAATTTATATAGTTATTAAACTCCGCAAAGCCGTTTATATAGTCCCATATTTCCTTATCGGACGTATGGAAGATGTGCGCGCCGTACTTATGCACGTTTATACCCTCTACCTTTTCCGTATAAATATTGCCTCCTATATGCGCTCGTTTTTCAAGTACAAGGCATTTATATCCTTTTTTAGTCAGCTCGTATGCGCATGTGGCGCCGTAAAGTCCGCTACCGACTATAATATAGTCATATTTTTTCATCAGATATACCCTCGGTTATTTAGTGAAATATATTATAGCACAATATAAAGATAAAGTCAACATTGCATATATTTTTCGTCAAAATCATAACTACGCGTACAACGAGTAGTTTGCACAAGCCCCTGAGATGACATGATACTTGTAGCGCTATCTGCGCGGGGAAGAACCGCCAACCGCAAAAGCGTCCCGCTACCGCAAATGCAAAGAAATCCCCTACATTCCTCACACTGTCATTCAAGCGTAGTGAGCGTAGCGAACGCAGTCGAAAGATCTCATCTTTCTTTTATTTATTGATGTTATTGGGGGATCTCTCCGCTCGGTCGCTTCACTCCCTCGGTCGAGATGACAGGTTGGGCGCGGCGTTTTATGAGGGGATCTCTCCGCGCCGTTCACTCCGTTCACTCTGGTCGGGATGACAAGGGGTTGGGTTCTACCCTTTCGATTGAGGTGACGGAATATTAATAATACATTTTTATAGTAAACGTCAAAAAAATTATATATAAAAATTTTACCAATGCGCATAATAATGCAATATACCCGCCCGCCCAAAATCTTGAAATAATTAAAACCCACCCGAACGTTTTTTGCGCTTGGGCGGGTTATTTCAGGCATAGTATATAGGCAATAAAATTAATCTTCTTCGAAATGATGCTCTTCCTCTTCGTCGTGCGGATCGGGGAACTGAGTTTTATCGTATTCGATGCCGTGTTTATCGTAATAATCTTTTATCGCCGCGCGGATCGCCTCTTCCGCAAGCACCGAACAGTGCATTTTATAGGCGGGCAGGCCGTCAAGAGCTTCGGCAACCGCCTTATTGGTCAGTTCCAAAGCCTGCGAAAGGGGTTTGCCTTTGATAAGTTCTGTTGCCATAGACGACGACGCTATCGCACTGCCGCAACCGAACGTATTGAATTTTACGTCTACGATAATATCGTTTTCTATTTTAAGATATATTTTCATTATATCGCCGCACTTGGCGTTGCCCACTTCTCCTATTCCGTCGGCGTCGTCGATTTTGCCTACGTTCCTCGGATTGGTGAAATGATCCATCACTTTTTCACTGTATAAAGCCATAATTTTACTCCTTATTATTCTTTTCACAAATTTCTCGGCAAAGAGCGCCTGCGCAATTTCGTGATTTGAGGACTCCGTCCTCTTTGCGCAATTGCTGACGCTCTCTTTTTATTGCCTATATTATATCAGATGTTTTCTTTCGCCCTTTTCCAATTCTTCCCATACGGGCGACATATTCCTGAGGTATTCGACCACGCGCGGAACTTCGCGTAAAATGGCGTCCACGTCCCCGTCGGTATTATACTCCGAAAGGCTGAGCCTTAAAGAACCGTGCGCAACCTCGTGCGGAAGTCCCAAAGCAAGCAGAACGTGGGAAGGATCCAAAGAACCCGAAGTGCAAGCCGAACCCGACGAAGCGCAAATGCCCTTTGCGTCAAGCATCAGCAAAAGCCCTTCGCCCTCAATGCCCTCAAAGCACATATTGACGTTATTGGGCAACCGAGTTTTCCTGTCGCCGTTGAGTTTGGAGTGGGGAATTTTCAAAAGCCCGTCTATAAGCCTGTCGCGCAGAGCCCTCTCTTTTTCGGCGTTAGCCGCCATGTTGTCGCACGCTTCTTTCAGCGCAACCGACATGGAAACTATCCCGCCGACGTTTTCCGTACCCGCACGCTTTCCGCGTTCCTGCGCGCCGCCTTCAATAAAGGTCTGCAAGGGAAGTCCGCGCCTGCAATAGACCGCGCCGACGCCTTTGGGACCGTGAAATTTGTGCGCCGAAAGGGACAGCATATCGATATTCTGCGCCTTGACGTCAACGGGGATATGCCCAACCGCCTGAACCGCGTCCGTATGGAAAATAACTCCCTTTTTGCGGCAAAGCGCGCCGATTTCCGCTATGGGCTGGATCGTTCCGACCTCGTTATTGGCAAACATTACGGTTACGAGCGCGGTGTCGGGACGGATAGCCGCCTCTACTTCCTCCGCCGTTATAAGCCCGTTTGCATGTACGTCGAGGTAAGTTACTTCAAAGCCCTCTTTTTCCAGCTTGTTAAGCGTATGCAACACGGCGTGATGTTCGAAAGCGGTGGTTATAATGTGCTTTTTACCTTTGCGCGCGCCGTATAACGCCGCGGAACGTATTGTCTGGTTGTCCGATTCGCTGCCGCCCGATGTAAAATAAATTTCACGGGGTTCCGCATTTAAACACTCGGCAACTCTTGCGCGGGCGTCGTCCAAATGTTCTTTGGCGATTTGTCCCACCGTATGCAACGACGAAGGGTTGCCGTACACCCCTTTAAGATAGGGCAATAAAGCTTGAACCGCCCTATCGCTCATTTCGGTTGTCGCCGCGTTGTCAACGTAAATCGTTTTTTCCAAAATCTTAATTCCTATTTGATCAGTATGATTTAATTTCGATAAGATTATACCTTGTAATTCCTATTTTGTCAATATGAATTACTAATTAAAATAAATTATTTGAAATATTTTTAAGGTATTCAGGCAATATTACTTTTCGCTGTCGCGCCGCGCAGTAGCGCAGTTTTGTCAATAGGAATTACTAATTAAAATAAATTATTTGAAATATTTTTAAGGTATTCAGGCAATGTTACTTTTCGCTGTCGCGCCGCGCTGTTGCGCGGTTTTGTCAATAGGAATTACAAGGACATTTTTAATAATTTAAACATTTTTAAAGTAATCAGGCAATTATTCTTTGAGCAGGAGCGCAGATAAATCGCAGGGGCGTCGTGCTGTTGCGCGGTTTTGCCAATAGGAATAACGGAACTATTTTCATTGTGATTTTGTTGCAATTTTTCGCCCGCCGTGATATACTGAATATGCTATACAAAACTTAATATTGCGCATAATAGGTACAAACAGGCGTTTTGTATCTCATTATTCCTATTATGTGGAAGTTTTGTATAGCAACAATCGGAGATACTGATGCAAAGGGTGTGCTCCGATTGGAGTACGCCCGATTTTTTTGGAAAAAAATATTTTTTCTAAATTCACTTGACATTTGCGCGTGGGGGTACATTAACTACATAAAATCAATTATAATGAGGAAATATTTCATGAAAAGGAAAATTTTAACCTTGTTCCTCGCCGTCTGCGCGGCAACTTGCCTTTGCTTAGGGCTTTCGGCTTGCGGCGACGACGGCAGCAAAGGACTTTCCTACGAATTGACATCATCGGGATATAGCATAACTGTAGGAACCTGTACGGATACGGATATCGTCATTCCCTCTACCCATAAAGGAAAGCCCGTGACAAGTATCGGCAAACATGCATTCTATGATTGCACCTCGCTGACGAGCGTTGTGATTCCCGACAGCGTGACGAGTATAGGAAATTATGCGTTCTCCTATTGCAAGTCGCTTACGAGTATTGTGATTCCCGACAGCGTTATCTCTATCGGTTATGCGGCGTTTTGGGGTTGCACCAAGCTGACGAGCGTGACAATCGGAAACGGCGTAACAAGCATCGGCGACAGAGCGTTCTCTGAATGCAGCGGACTGACGAGCATTGTGATCCCCGACAGCGTTACCTCTATCGGTGACAGTGCGTTTGCTGAATGTAGCGGACTGACGAGCGTGACGATCGAAAGTGGCGACATCGGTAGTCTTGCGTTCGATGGTTGTAGCGGACTGACGAGTGTGACGATCGGCAATGGCGTTGCCGAAATCGGTTATCAAGCGTTCGCTGATTGTAGCGGACTGACGAGTGTGACGATTGAAAGTGGCGACATCGGTAGTCTTGCGTTCGATAATTGCACCTCGCTGACAAGTCTAAAGATTGGCAACGGTGTGACGAGCATCGGCTATTTTGCGTTCTCTCATTGCACCAAGCTGACGAGCGTGACAATCAGAAACGGCGTAACAAGCATCGGCAAAGAGGCGTTCTCTTATTGTAGCAGCTTGACGAGTGTAAGCCATAAAAATAGACAGCGAATAAATTTAACCAAAGCGGCAATTCAATGAAGAAGGGTTAGACGGATTACGGTTTAACCCTTTTATTTTGCCCTAAAGGCTTGATAAAAGCGTTAAGAAATGATATAATCGTTTTGCGGGTGAGTAAATGGAATTAGAAAACACAAATAATGAGATTCAAACTCTTTATGGAGAAATAAAGTCTGTTCTGATGCAATCACGGACAAAAGCATATAATGCGGTCAATTCCGCTATGGTAACGGCGTATTGGTCTATCGGGCAACTTATTGTGGAGCACGAACAGAAAGGCGGTAAACGCGCGAAATACGGAAAAGCCGTTTTAGACGGTTTGTCCGAGCGGTTGACTGCCGATTTCGGGAAAGGCTTTGACGCAAGGAATTTACGCAATATGCGCAAATTCTATTTACTTTTCCCGATTTGGAACACAGTGCGTACCGAATTGACGTGGTCGCATTACAGAAGCCTGTTGCGCGTCGAAAACGAACAAGCGCGCGCTTGGTATGTGAAAGAAGCCGTTAGAGAACAATGGTCGTCAAGACAGCTTGATAGACAAATATCTACTTTGTATTATGAACGTCTGCTGTCGAGCATAGAAACTGCGCCCGTTGTACAGGAGGCAACCGATAAACTTGCCGAAGTAACCGCCGAACAATTTATTAAAGATCCCTACGTTCTTGAATTTCTCGATTTGAAGAACTATCCCGCTCTTCGGGAATCCGACTTGGAACAAGCGTTAATAGATAATCTGCAAGAATTTTTATTGGAACTCGGAACAGGCTTTTGTTTTGTTGCAAGGCAGAAGTTAATGCGTTACGAGGACGAAGATTTTTATCTTGATTTGGTGTTCTATCATAGCGTACTTAAATGTTACGTTCTAATAGATTTAAAAATCGGGAAGCTTACCCACGCGGACGTAGGACAAATGGACAGTTATATCCGAATGTTCGATGCTCTTCGCAAAAAAGAGGACGACAACCCCACCATCGGAATTATCCTTTGCTCCGAGAAAAACGAAGCAATTGTAAAGTATTCCGTTTTGAATGACGGCAAGCAGATTTTTGCAAGCAAATACAAACTGTATTTGCCGACGGAAGAAGAACTTCGTGCGGAAATCGAACGTGAAAAGGCGATGTTTTACTTGCAACAAACTGATAACAAGAAAAATTAAAGGTTCTGCAATAAACGTTGGGGTTTTGGCTTCGGCATTTATTGTAGAGCCATCCTTATTTAACCCCATTTTTCGATATTTTATGGCAAAGTTAAGGCTTACTCCTTTATGGAATAAGCCTTAGAGCATAATATACTGTGGTCAAGTGGTAATTATACCACTATTACTTGGATCTCGGATTACGGATGTTAGCCTGTACGGACGTATTACTAAACTGGTCTATCAGCCCGCGATATTTTATCGTTCATTTTTTCGATTTTAATAGACATTTTACTGCACTTTTAGACTTGACATAAGGACATTACAATGTTATAATTATTGCATAGGAGATTAGCCGCTATGTCAAACTCAAAAGAACTTGTTATTTATCACGGCTCCGTTTCTATTATCGAAAAGCCGATTTACGGCAAAGGCAAACCGCACAACGACTACGGACTCTTTTTATTGTACCGAATCGCTTGACCTTGCCAAAGAATGGGCGGTTGACGAAAGCCACAACGGTTACGCCAACAAATACGCTCTTGACATGAACGATTTACAAGCGCTTGATTTATCACAAAAGGGATATACCACTCTGCATTGGATTACCGTGTTATTGCAAAACCGCATTTTTACCTTGAAAAGCGATATAGCTAAGCTCGGTAAGAAATATCTTTTGGAACATTTCGCATTACCCACAAATGACTACGACGTTATAAAGGGCTATCGTGCGGACGATTCCTACTTCGCTTACGCCGAGAGCTTTTTGAATAATACCATTTCCGTACAACGCCTTTCGGAAGCGTTAAGGTTCGGCAATCTCGGTGAACAGATAGTACTCATTTCAAAAAAGGCGTTTGAGCATATACGCTTTTTAGGCTACGATGTTGCCGATGCCGCTACTTACTATCCTTTAAGAAAAGACCGTAACGAACGGGCAA
>CAZQNK010000036.1:0-13566 GCA_964594955.1 uncultured Clostridia bacterium
AAAGCTTCAACCATGTCTATCTTTTTATTCTTGCGGGCGACGAGCAAGCCGACGACAAGCGAAACGCCGAACGTTACAAGAATACTTACGCAATACGTCAGCGCGCCGATTATCATTTTCAGCTCGTATTCGCTTGCAAGCAAGGTAATCAGTAAATACAGCACGCCTGCGCCCGCGGGCAAACCGACGATTATGCCGATAACCGTAAGCCAGACGTTCTGCCCTATCAATATCCGCCCGATGCGCTTGTTCTTAAAGCCCACCACCTTTAACGTGGCAAGTTCGCGGTAACGTTCCACATAGCTCATTACGCCGAGATTGTATAGAACCACTATCCCCAAAACGATTGCGGCTATTACGAGAATTGCCACCATGATGTTCATTATTTCCATAAAGCTGTCGTAGGATTCCATGATAGCCGACTTTGTCTGCGTGCCCGAAATATAATCGGCGTTTTCAATCTCATTCGGCTCAACGTTCACGAACGCCGACGAAACGGTATAAGGAATACCGACGGCCGAGGCATATTCGCAGGTCATCGAAATATTCTCGCTGAAAACCGAGCGCAAAATTCCCGCCACTTTCACTTTGTAAGCGCTTTCGCTTCCGTAAGGCGAAAATTCAAGCGTGTCGCCCACGTTATACCCTCTTGCGGCGACGCGCGAACTGATATACGCGCCGCCGTCGCCAAGCTTTACTTTATTATTGTCATTATCGATAAAGCCGACGAAGTCGTGCCCGACGCTGTAAATTTCAAGCGCAACGGGCTCCCCATCCAACTGCACGCTTGACGAAGCCACATAATCGCCGCCGTACTCTTCGGCAAATCCTATCGCCTGTTCGTTGGTTACCGTTTCCGCAAAATTTACGCGGGTTTGATAATTTAAAATATTGTTGTCGAATATATCCATCATGCCGTCCATGGTGTCCTTCATGCCCAAGCCGCCGACAAGGAGCACCATACAGCCCAAAATGCCTATAAGCGTCATCAAAGAGCGCGTTTTATGCCTGAATACGTCGCGCATGTTCCACTTGGCAGCAAAACTAATTTTGTTCCATACGCGGTGTTTTTCGATTGCAAGAGGTTTTACTTTTTTCGGCGTATAGGGACGGAGCGCGTCGGCAGCCGTGCCTTTGAGCATTTTTTTGACGGAAAGAAAACCGATAAGCGTAAGAAACGCGACTATTGCCAAAAGTATAAGCCAGGTCTGCCACGGCGCGTGCAGTCCCCAGTCGGGCAGGTCGAAATAAGTTCCCTCCATGCCGTTGGGATTTACGACGAGCGCGCATATTCCCAAGCCTAAAATAACGCCTAAAACAGCGCCGACGACGCCTATAAACAGCCCGTATGCAGTATAGTGGCGAAGTATTCTGCCGTTCTTAAAGCCCAACGCTTTGAGCGTGCCTATCTGCGTCTTTTCGTTCGCCGTTACGCGGTGCATAGTCGTAATCATTGTGAGCACGCCTATCAAAAGAAACAGCACGGGCAAAACGGACGCCATGGTTTTGCCTTCCTCAATTTCGCTTTCCGCGGCAGCATAAGACGTGTGTTCTCCTTTGGAAAGCACGAGCGTAGTCTTTCCGAGCGCGCCTTTTACCGCCGCTTCCATCTGCGTCTTTTCCAAATCCGACAGTATATTTATCTGCGGATAGAACATAAAGCCGCCGAGCGCGTCTTTGATTTTTTCGGGCGAAGCGTAAACGAAGCCGAAAGCAGTGTAGTCGGGCATAAGCTGGCTTTCGCCCGAGGTGCAAATCATAAATTCCCCGCTTTTAACAAGTCCGACGACCTCGCCGCTTATCTCCGCGTTGCGGTATGTAACGGTAAGCGTATCGCCCAACTTTACGCCGTTCGCCGCCGCGTATTTATCCGAAAGCCAAAAGCCGTCCGAATTTTTATCGTACTCCATACCGCTTGTAACCAGCATGGTTGAAACCGTATAATCTTCCGAAACGAACAGCGCAAGCGATTTATTCTCGTCCTTAACGTCCACGTTCACGTTTAAAACGCGGGTCGCCGCCTCCACGCCGCCGATAGCTTTAACGGCAGTTATATCGTCCTCCGAAAAGCCTCTCTCGTTCATAATGCGGTAGTCGGCGTAATCGGTCTGTTCTAACAAGTTGTTTGTATCTACCTCTAACGAATACCACTCCATATTGAAGCCGACGAACACGCCGACGCCGATGGCGACCATTATTATCATTGATATGAACTGCGCCTTGTACTTCCACGCCGTTCTTAAAAGTTTGCGTAATAACATAGTCCCTCCCCTTACCACTCTATATCGTCTGCACTGGCTGGGTTGGCTTGTTCTTCGCACGACTTTATTTTTCCGTTTTTAACCCTTATAACCGTGTCCGCCATTTTTGCGATATTCTGGTTGTGGGTAACTATTACGATAGTCTTGCCGTAGTTGCGCGCCATTTTGAGCAGGAGTTTGAGCACAAGTACGCCCGTTTCCGAATCGAGCGCGCCCGTAGGCTCGTCGCATAAAAGTATCTTAGGATTTTTTGCGAGTGCGCGGGCTATGGAAACCCTTTGCTGTTCGCCGCCGCTGAGTTCGGCAGGGAAGTTTTTGAGATGGTCGGCAAGCCCGACCTCTTCAAGCATCTTTTTCGGATCGAGCGCGTCCGGCGCAATCTCCTTTACGAGCGCGACGTTTTCGTAAGTAGTCAAAGTGGGAATAAGGTTATAAAATTGGAACACAAACCCAACGGTCGAAGCGCGGTATTCGGCGAGTTCGTTGTCGCGCAGGGTGGAAATATCCCTGCCGTTCACCTCTATCGTGCCGCTTGTGGGACTGTCCAGCCCGCCCAAAAGGTTTAAAAGCGTACTTTTGCCCGCGCCGCTGGGTCCCAAAATCACTATGAACTTGCCCTCGTCCAAAGTAAGATTTACGTTGTCGAGCGCCTTTAACTCATGGTCGCCGCTTTTGTATATGCGCGATACTTCTTTAAATTCTACTATTTTCATTACTGCTCTCCTTGTATTAGCTACGGTCAAAATATCTTAACCATGGTTTATTTTATAACTATATCCGAAAAAAAGCAAGCGTTTTAAAGATATTATTCAATAACGGCTGAAAAAAACTTCGCCAAAAGCATAAAGGCGAAGTTTTTTTCTCTGACAATGAAAAATCAATAATTCGAAATATATTCCCTTAAATGATAGAGATATCTTTCCGCAAGGGGGCTTTGGGGTCTGTCTTGCGGGCTGATGAAGCCTATCTGCATTTCCTCGTCACAGTCAAGCGGAACGGAAACGATGTTCGTGCCGTTTAAATCGCTGCTCAGTACCCCCGAACAGATAGTGTAACCGTTCAGACCAATGAGAAGATTGAAAAGTGTGGCTCTGTCCGAAACTATGATGCTTTTCGGGCTGTCCTCGTAGCTTAAAAGCTCCTCCGAGAAATAGAAGGAATTGTTTATTCCCTGTTCGTACGTGAGGCGGGGATAATCTTTCAATTGCGAAAGGGCGACGCTTTTTTGGCTTGCAAGAGGATTATCCCTGCTGACAAAAACGTGTGGTTTTGCAGTAAACAGGGGCGTGAATTTGAGGTCGGCTTTTTTTATCATGCCGAGAATTACGTCGCGGTTGAATTTGCTTAAAAACAGTATGCCGAGTTCGCTGCGGGCGGTACGGACGTCCTCTAAAATGTCCGAAGTGCGCGTTTCGCGCAAGGAAAATTCATACTTGTCCTCGCCGTACTCCTTTACAAGCGCGACAAACGCGTTTACGACGAACGCATAGTGCTGTGCGGAAATGGCGAACACCCTGCGAACATGGGAAGAATTTTTATATTCGCTTTCCAAAAGGTCGGCTTGCTCCGTAACCTGACGGGCGTATGACAGAAATTTTGCGCCGTCTTCCGTAAGGTATACCCCGCGGCTGCTGCGCACGAAAATGGTTATGCCCATTTCCTTTTCAAGCTCCGCAACGGCGTTCGACAGGGAAGGCTGGGAAACAAACAACTTTTGCGCCGCCAGATTTATTGAACCCGACTGAGCTATCCGTATAACGTATTTTAATTGTTGTAAAGTCATTTTTTCACCGTAAGATTGCGTTTTGAAATGGCTACGATATTGCGCAACCTATACTTTTTGGTCATTATAACATATTTACGGCAAAAAAACAAGGGCAGTTATAAAAATCACCCCTGTTATTTAAAACCGATTGTCGATAGCGTGCGATTTGCGATACAGTATTCATAGAGCGGATTGCCTACTTTGCAGGTTTTTTATAGCAATTAAACTTGCAATTAAGATACTATGATTAAACGGAACGTTTATTTGATTTGCACGCAGGTCGTTCTACATTTCTTGCAATTAAGATACTATGATTAAACGGAACGTTTATAGCCGTTCGGGTTCTTCGTTTGCCAATTCCAAAGGCTTGCGCACATATCGTCTATGCCGAGCTTGGCCTCCCAATCAAGTTCCTTTTTTGCCTTGCTTGCATCTGCATAGCAAGCCGCGATATCTCCCGCGCGGCGCGGCTTTATTACATAGGGCAGCTTATGCCCGCAAGCCTTTTCAAACGCGTGAATTACGTCGAGAACGCTGTACCCCACGCCCGTGCCGAGATTATAGGTGTAAACGCCGCTGTTTTCAATTTTTTCTATCGCCGCAACGTGACCCTTTGCGAGGTCCACGACGTGGATATAGTCGCGCACGCCCGTGCCGTCCGGCGTGGGATAGTCGTTGCCGAACACGCCTATTTCTTTCAATTCCCCTATCGCAACCTTGGCGATATACGGCGTTAAATTGTTGGGAATACCCTTGGGGTCCTCGCCTATAAGCCCGCTTTCGTGCGCGCCCACGGGGTTGAAGTACCTCAAAAGCACAACCGTCCACTCTCTATCGGCTTTGTATACGTCGGTAAGCATTATCTCCTGGAAGTACTTGCTCGTGCCGTAGGGATTTGTTGTGCCGCCCGTCTTGCAATCTTCGGTAAGCGGCAAAACTTCGGGGTCGCCGTACACCGTTGCGGACGAAGAAAACACTATTTTCTTGCAGCCGTGTTCGCGCATTGCCTGCAAAAGTACGAGCGTACCGTAAAGGTTGTTGTCGTAATATTCCACGGGCTTTTCGCAGCTTTCGCCCACGGCTTTAAGCCCAGCGAAGTGGATAACCCAATCTATTTTGTTTTCGGTAAAAATCCTGTCGAGCGCGGCTTTATCCCGCACGTCGGCATTGTAGAATTTGACCGATTTGCCCGTGATTTGCTCAACCCTCTTTACGCTCTCTTCGCAGGAGTTGGATAAATTATCCACTACCACCGCGTTATATCCGTTTTGTAAAAGTTCTACCACGGTATGCGAACCGATATACCCCGCCCCGCCCGTTACAAGTATGTTGCCTTTCATATAAACTCCTTTATATTGCTTTCAAATGTATTATATTAAATTTCCGCCGTAAAGTCAACATTTGGCGTTGTATGCCATAAAATAAAAATAATTATAATATTTTCTATATTACATATACAAGACAAGCGGTAAAATTTTTAAAAAATTAAAACGCGGATTTTTGACGTATTCTGCGCTTTTTTTTGAGCGCAATATTGATTTTTCGGCAAAAAATGTTATAATATCCTTATGGAAGATATGATATTCGTTTCGGTTGAGTTTGTAGACGACCCGAACGTTGCAGGCATGACGTATTGGTATCTGTGCCCCTTCAAAGACGTATGCGCGGGCGACCGCGTGAACGCGCCGCTGGGCAGACACAATAATTTGCAGACGGGCGTTGTGAGAAAAGTACAGACGGGTGACGAATACAGCGCTCCTTTCCCTTTATATCTGATAAAATCGGTTAAAGAAGTGATTAAACGGCATGATTGATTTTGCAGAGACAGGCATAAACTTATGAATAAATTATTCAACGTGCGGCTGCCCGTAATTATAGCCCTGTCGCTTGCGTTCGGCGTTGCCACGGGATTTGTTTTCGGGTTCTATGATACGGACTTTATATTGATTATCGCGGTTGTTCCCGTTACTGCGGTAATTTTTATTGTTCTGTCGCTTATACGCAGAACCCGCGCCGCCGTATTTCTTTTAATAGCCGTCGCCGCATTTTTGCTTGGAGCCGTGCTTTGCCGCACGGTATTATGGAATTTTTCAGAGACGGAAACCGTAAACGGAAAAAGCTATACCGTGACGGGCACCGTAGAAAACAAAGTCGAAGCGGATTACGGGGAATATATTATTCTGAAAAACGTTACTGCGGACGGCGAGCCGATAGGAGGCAAAACGCGCGTTTACCTTGGCGAAAGCTACGGGCAGTTCTGCGACATCGGATACAAAGTGACCTTTCAGTCGGAATTGACGCATTACGACGCCTTTACCGACGGTGAAGCAAGCTACAACGCAATCAACAATATAAAATACTATTGCTCGGTAAGCGGCGGGTTGAAAGCCGAATACTCTTTTTCCCTGTTCGGAGCCGTACGCCGCGCAATAAAGAACACGTTAAACGATAATCTTTCAAAGGACAGCGCCGCAGTAGTGTGCGCGCTTTTGTTGGGAGATACCGACGGAGTGGAAACGGGCACGTTGCAAGCCTTCCGCTACGGCGGCATAGCGCATGTTTTTGCCGTTTCGGGACTGCATATAGGGCTTGTTTACGGAATATTTTCCTTTCTGCTGAAAAAATTGGGGGCGAATAAATATCTTGCGGCGGCGGTTTGCCTGATACTGATATTTATGTACTCAGGCGTTTGCGGTTTTTCGCTGTCATCCGTAAGGGCGTTAATAATGTGCGCCGTTTCTGTTGTGGCAAAGCTTACATATAACAAATACGACAGTCTGAACGGGCTTGCGGTTGCCGTTACGTTAATACTGATTATTTCACCCATGAGTTTATTCGCCGTTGGCTTTCAACTTTCCGTTGCGGCGGTTTTCAGCATAGCGGTTTTATCTAAGCAGATTGCAAAACTGCTTTTAAAAATAAAAACGCCGCTGAAATTGCGCTCCGCAGTGGGCGTAACGTTGGGCGCACAGCTTGGCACAATGCCCGTCATGCTTGCAAGTTTCGGTTATTTAAGCTGCGCGGGGTTGGTTCTGAACATTATAATAATTCCCGTTATATCCGCACTGTTTACGGTTATACTTCCGCTTGTGGCGTTATCCTCCATAATACCCGCCATTGCGCCCGTCGTCGTGCCCGCCGCCGTTTTGCCGCTTGAGGGCGTTATTTCCTTCATTGTAAGTTTCGGGTTTGAAAATACGATTATAACGGGCTTGGGTTCGGGATTGTTCGCCATTACGTATTTTATTGCGCTTATAATTCTTTCGGACAAGCTCAACCTGAGGCCGAAAGCAAGATGCGTCGCCCTTTTGTTCGCGGTTGCCCTGCTTATATGCTGCGTTTTAATTTAAGCGCAGAAAAATCAAAAAGGGGAAAATTGTGCATCTGTACAATTTACACAGCGCCGCCGCCCGCGGTTTTCGCGGGCGGCGGCGCTTCATAATAAAATCATTTTTGCAACTTATTCAAAAGTTCCATTTTCATTTCGTAATAATCGGGAGTCATATCGACGTAGTGGACGTGGGGATTTTCAAAACGCTGTTCCTCGCTCCATATTTCCCCGCCGAGCTGGCGCTTTACATAGTCCCTTATATCGTTAAGTGCGGGCAATTCGCACACAAGTTTACCGCCCTTTATGACGGGAATCTGCAACTCTTTGGCGGTGCAGTTTTCAAAATATCTCCTTCTCCAAGGCGCGGCGGGATCAACATAGCGGAAGGGCTTGCTTAAATCCACACGCTCTTCGCGTTTTGCAATAAGGTCGGCAACGGCTTTGCCCGTCCGGTCGTACACACGGTAGACCTTTTTAAGCCCCGGATTGGTGATTTTTTCAACATTTTCCGATATTTTAATCCTCGGTGAGAACTCCCCCTCCCTTTCCACTGCCGAAAGCTTATAGACTGCGCCGAAAACGGGATCGCTTTTAGAAGTGACAAGCCGTTCGCCTACGCCGAATACGTCAATTTGCGCGCCCTGCAAAATAAGCGAATTTATAGTGTATTCGTCAAGCGAATTGGTTGCTACAATTTTACAATCGTCCAGCCCCGCGTCATCCAGCATTTTACGCGCCTTGCGCGAAAGATAAGCAAGGTCGCCGCTGTCTATCCTTATGCCTTTAAGCCGCTTGCCCATCGGCGCAAGCACCTCCCGCGCGACGCGTATCGCATTGGGCACGCCGCTTTTTAAAACGTCGTATGTGTCAACTAAAAGCAGCGTGGAATCGGGATATACTTCCGCATATTTTTTGAAGGCTTCATACTCGTTTTCGAAATACATTACCCAACTGTGGGCCATCGTGCCGCTGACGGGAATATCGAATTCCTTTGCGGCAAACGTGTTGGAGGTTCCGTCCACGCCGCCTATAAAAGCCGCGCGCGCCCCGTAATTGGCGGCGTCCGCGTTGTGCGCCCTGCGCGCGCCGAAGTCGGAAACGCTCCTCCCCTGCGCCGCGTGAATTAACCTTGAAGCCTTGGTTGCAATTAGCGACTGGTGGTTGACCTGCAACAGGAGAAACGTTTCTATAAGCTGGGCTTCTATAAGAGGTGCGACGACGGTGATAACAGGTTCGTTGGGGTACATTATCGTTCCCTCGGGGAAGGCGTAAAGATCGCCGTGGAATTTGAAGTTTTTAAGATAACCGAGGAATTGGCCGTCGAATATGCCGCACTTTTCAAGATATTCTATATCCTCTTCGTCGAAACGGAGGTCAAGAATATATTCGACTATCTGTTTCAGACCCGCAAACACGGAATAGCCGCTTTTATCGGGATTGCGGCGGAAAAACAGGTCAAACGCCACCCGACCTGACGTATCGCCTTTGAGAAAATAACCGTTGCTCATGGTCATTTCATAAAAATCGAACAGCATGGAAAGATTTCTTTTATCGCTCTGCATATTTCACCTCCGAATAATGTTTATCTGGCAGGACCGCATTGTGTTTAAGGCGGCGAGGTGGCTTTCGGGAGTCACGCCCGCGCAACAACTTTCATCAACGGAAATTTCCGCCTCTTTAAGCCGCGCCCGCGCGCCCAACGCATTGGAAACAACGCATATATCGGTACACAGCCCAATGAACTCAACCTCTTCGGGCTGAAATTTTTCAAGGTCGGAGAGAAGCTCCAAACTTGCAAAATTTCCCTTTTCATACACCTTGCAACCTTCAACCTCGGCCGCTATTTTATCGTTAAGGTTCCAACCCCGCGTGCCTTTTATACAGTGTTTGACAGGCAATTTTTTGCCCTCGCGCGTTGACAGGTAATCGTCGGAGTGTGTATCCATAGTAACAAATATGGCGTAACCCTGACCCCTACTCTCCTTTATTTTCCGCACGGCGGGTTCAACTATTTCCCGCGCTTCGGCGCTGCCGAGCGTGCCGTCTATAAAATCGTTCTGCATATCAACGACGACGAGAATTTTTTTAAACTTATCCATACCGCCCCTTTTTCAACAATAATACCACACTTTGCAAATCATATACAAGTTTTTTAACAAAAACTTTGAGAGATTTTTCCGCCCGCCCACGTTTACTTGATTTTCGGGCGCGTTTTGGTTAAAATTATTTTATATGGCTGATCCGACTAAGAAAATTTATAAAGCTATTATTATCGGCGCGGGACCTTCGGGGCTTTCTGCGGCGCTTAATCTGCTGAAATACGGAGTATCGGATATTCTCGTTGTAGAAAGCCGTAAATTTCCGAGATATAAATGTTGCGCCGGATATATCACAAACAAGACAAAAAAGGAATATGAAAGCTTAGGTCTGAACATCAACGACTGCCATTACTCGCTGATAAAAGATTTTAAGATAGTCTATAAACTGAAACAACGGCTGAATATCGACAATAAATTTTTGTATACCAACCGCAATATAGACCGCGTTGAGCTTGACAATGAGTTTTTCAATCTTGCAAAGTCAAAGGGCATAGAAATTTCGAAAAATACTAAAATAGCGCGGCATGATCCTAAGACGAGGGAAATAGTTCTGTCCGACGGCAGGCAACTCGGATATGAAAATATTGTGTTTGCGGACGGAACACTTGGGTCCGGCAGCAGATACCAGAGGGCGAAAAGAAAAAACATTGCGCTTCAACTCACTTTCCCGAGCGGCAAGCCGGAAGAAATAGCCATACACTTCGGCATTACGAAAAAAGGATATGGCTGGATAAGCTCTTACGACGGCATAACGAACGCGGGGCTGACCGACGTTTTTGACCCGGACAAAAATTACGGAAAGATTTTCGGAGATTTCCTTGAAAAAGCGGACATAGACGCAAATTTAACAAATCTTAAAGGCGCTTTTACGCCTATAGGCGTAAGAAAAGCCGTTATCGATAGAGATATGTTTTATGTGGGCGACGCGGTAGGCGCCTGCGACCCGCTGACTCTGTCGGGATTGAGATATGCGCTGACAAGCGGCGCGCTTTGCGCGAAAGCGATAAGCAAAAACAAAAGCGGAATATATAAGAGGTACATAGCAAAATTAAAGATAAGATTCGGCTTTATGAAAATTTTATTGAAGCTGTTTTATCTGCGCCCCGTTTTATTCATGATTTTTAACGTCGCTTGCAGATTTTTCGGCAAGACCGTTTCGTTCGTTTTCAACAACTTTTTCGTCAATAAAAAGTGACCCGACGTACAAAATTGAAGTTGCGCCGAGAAAAAAATCCAAAATCCGTTGACAAAACAAGCGCGGGAATGTATTATATAAACGTTAAACGGCTACGGGGATATAGCACAGTTGGTAGCGCGATACGTTCGCAACGTATAGGTCAGGGGTTCGAACCCCCTTATCTCCACCAAACAGCAACCTAAAACGAACCGCTTTAAACGCGGTTCGTTTTAGGTTGATTTTATTTACGCGCGTTGAAAGCCTTTGCGCTTGCTGTCCTCAACCATTGCGAATAACAAAACCTATTCTATTGTAACATAAAACATTTGACAAAGTCTATCATTTTGATATATACTGAACATTGTTCAAAGCATTGTTCAATGGGAGTTTCAAATGACAATTAAAGAAAAAATTATAGATGTTACTATTGACTTAATTAAAGAGAAGAACGGCAACATTGATAAAATCACAATAAGAGATATAGCAAAAAGGGCTAATGTAGGCGTTGGGTTAATCAATTATCATTTTCAAAACAAAAAGAATTTGCTTGATATTTGCGTGCAACAAATTATTAGCGGTGTTATCGCTCAATCAAAACCCGATATAGCAAATTTATCTGCTATGGATAAATTAAAATGTTCCGTAAAAATTCCGATTGATTTTTTAATGAAAAATCCCGAAATATCAAAAATATCTATCTTGGGTGATTTGCAACAAGGACAAACAAGCGACAATACTTTTCAAACATTGGCACGATATTATTTTCACGCAAATAATTTGAGCGAAAACGACGATACATTTTTTAAGTGTGTGGTTTTAATACACGGGTTACAAGGTATATTTTTACGCTGGAAATTATATAAAGACAAATTCGATTTTTCCGATAAGGCGCAAAGAGATAATTTAATAGATAATTTAGTTGAAAAACTATTCGGGGTAGAAAATGAATAAAAAAATTGGGTTTATTTCCTCTATTATTATGAGTAGCGCAATAGCAATTTTTTTGATTTGTTTAATAATAGCGTTATTTATTCAAAACATAGTTACGGAAAATTTAAGTTATGGGGGTTGTGCTATACTTTCGTGGGCGTGGGTTGCAACCTCTTGTGTTTATTCGTGCTTTGCAAAAAAAGAACGATTAGCAGCCGCAAAAATCGGCATTGCAATAGGCGTAATCTATTCAACAATTATTAGCATTGTGTACTTTACGCAAATAACCACTGTGTTATATAAATCGGTTGATGAAAAAATTTTGCAAGCCTTTTCATTTACTTCGTCAGGCAGTTGGTTGTTTAATCTTGATTTATTAGGTTATGGACTGCTTGCGATTTCTACATTTTTTATTGGCTTAACTTTGCAAGTACATAACAAAATCGATAAAGTATTAAAAATACTTTTAATGTTACACGGTGTATTTTTTGTTTGTATGTTTGTTCCCGTTTTACCGCTCCCCGCGACTAATCAAGGAAACGGCGGAACGATAGCGTTGATTTGTTGGTGTTTATTCTTTTTGCCTATTTGCATTTTGTCAACGCTACACTACAAAAAATTAAACAATAATAACTGCGTAGAGGAAAGTCTATGACCTATTATACCGTATGCCCCGACTGCGGGTATAAATTATTCAAGGCTGGCGACGGCTCAAATATAGAAATCTATTGCCCGAAATGCAAAGCAAAACTAATTACCTGGAATTGGCGGTGCGGTAAATTTCATTATTAGGCAATTAAATGATTTTTACAATGGGCGTGTCTATACACAAGAGTATTTAACTATTGCGACAAATGTGATAGAAAACGATTACGACAGTTACATTGTAATGTTAAAGCAATTATGGACTATTATAAAATGTAAGCCCGAATATTCGCTTATTATTAGAAAAGAAGATTTGGCTCGTGGTTGGAATGGAAATATAATTGAAAAGTTTTTAAATGAATTAAACTAATATAAAATTCGTTTTAGGTTACTATTTCTCCACCAAATCAAAATAATCCGGACATTTTAATAACGAAAAACTTCGTTGCTTTAATAGTTTGGCATTGTAGTAAAAAGGACAAGGCGTAATGCCCTGTCCTTTTCCGTTAGTTCTTCCTCGGCACCCGTTTTCAACTTATCTTTTACAAACAACCCTTTGATAAAATCGAGAATCTCAACAAATAAATCGTTAATCGGCGTTATCTTGAAAATATTATAGAACGCTTGATTGAGGGCATATACGGCTGTCGTGACGGCTGTCATATAATTTATCGAAAACTGTCCGACGCACGCAAGATAAATCCCCGTAGCGATTACGGAAAATAAAACGAAAATCAAGATATATAAATAATGCCTCTTGCTTTCGTCGATTTTCTTGAACACGTTACAATACTTCAAAATACCGAGAAAGGCGATTCCCAAAATTACAATCAAAGTAATCTCACCAATCCGTATTCCGAAAAAAAGTTAGTTAAAGCTTCCATAAAAATTAAATCTCCGTATGATTAAATTCTTTTTCTATTGTGTCAAGCCGCTTCTTATGAGCAGTCTTCGCGCTTTCTTCCACGCGCGCCACGCGTTCATTCAGCGCGGTTTGAGTACGGTTAATCTCTTTAACTTCGAAGCGTAAGTCGTCAAAGCTGTTACGGATATACTTTATATCTCCTTTCAGCGTTCCGCCATCCGCGCCCTCGTCATGCCTTATTTTACGATTAAAATACTCTCATTCGATTTTAATAGATATTTTACTGCACTTTTAGACTTGACATAGCAACATTACGTTACAATGTCAAGCGATTTTTGCTATGAAATAAAACGGATTAATAAAAATAAGAAAAAGAAAGGCTACGAACCGAAGAACATTACTTTTGACAGCGTTGCGGTTGATGAGCGTGAACTGTTATTATCGGAAAAGCGAAAAAAAGAACGGGCGCTTGCCCGTCTTAAATCCCTATACC
>CAZQNK010000037.1:0-13186 GCA_964594955.1 uncultured Clostridia bacterium
TTGTGCGCTGTAAAGTTAGGCGGCTCCATATTAAAGAAGGTTTTTGTATCCTTCGTGGAAATGGGTGTTGTAACTTTACAAATTAATTTTTTACTCGCCCTTGAAGGGAAGAAGAGCCGCGATTCTCGCGCGCTTGATTGCCGTGGAAAGCTCCCTTTGGTGCTTTGCGCAGTTGCCCGTCATTCTGCGGGGAAGCATTTTGCCGCCCTCGGTTACGAACTTTTTAAGGCGGGCTACGTCCTTGTAATCAATAACTTCCACCTTGTCCTGACAGAACACGCACACCTTTCTGCGGGGCGTTCTTTTATAAACCTTTTTTACGGTCGTTTTATTTTCTTCCATGATTAATCTCCTTAAAATCAGAAGGGAATATCGCTGTCATCGTCAAAGGGTTGAAGCTGGGGACGTGAAGCCCTTCCGCCTTGCGCGGGAGCAGGTGCGTCATACGCATCGTCGGACTGGCCGCCGCTCGACTTCGGAGTGAGGAACTCTACGTCGCTTGCAACGATATCGACGGCGGTGCGTTTAGCGCCTGTGCTGTCCTCATAGTTGCGCGTTTCAATAGCGCCCGACACGCAGACTTTATTGCCCTTTCTTGCATAGCGCGCAACGTTTTCGCCAAGTCCGCGCCATGCTACCACATTGAAAAAGTCGGTTTTTCTTTCACCGTCGGCGCCCGAATAGTTGCGGTTTACCGCAATACCGAAGCGGCAAATCTTAATTCCGCCGCTCGTTTCCGTAAGTTCGGGGTCGCGCGTTAAATTCCCTATTAAAAATACTTTGTTCATCTTATTTTCCTATAATCTTATGCTTTAACGGTAATAATGCGTCTTAAAACTTCGCCCGTGATAGACGCAACCCTGTCAAGTTCTTTGACAACGGAGCCTTCTGCCTCGAACGTAAGAAGAACGTAATAGCCTTCGGTCTTGTAGTTTATGGGATAAGCAAGCTTTTTATTGCCCCACTTGTCTACGGAAACAACCGAACCGCCCGCGGACGTAATAACGCCCTCGAACTTAGCCTGAATAGCGTCCTTTGCCTCATCGGCGATTGCGCTATCCAAAACGTAAACCATTTCGTAAGTTTTCATATTTTCACCTCCCGGACTTAATCGGCGTATAACTGATATACGCAAGGTAAACAGGGCGTTACAAACAAGCCCCGATCGACTTTTATTATTTTACAATATAAAAATCGTCTTGTCAAACGATTTGCGCCTTTTGCCGTAATTCGTTTTTCCGTTAGGTTAAACCGTGAACGGCAACGTTTTTCCGCTTAAATTTCGGGCGGCGGTAAAGCCGCCGCCCGAAAACCTTACTATCTTGATTTATACGGTTTTAATTTATGCCTATGCCGAACAGAATAAGCAGATTGTTCTTTAAATCTTCGTCAACGTCCTCAACGCTGTCCAGAGCGTTAGAGATGCTGGTCTTGGTGTCCTCGTCTACGTCGATATTTATCGCGCTTGATTTGTTGCCTTCTTCATCCGTTACTATCAAGCTTGAAACAGTGTTGCTTACGACGGTTGAATTCTTGACGCTCTCGACAAGGTTCGTCGCGTCCTCTTCGGTCATCGTTTCGGTGTTGTTCATTGCGTCGAAGATATCCGCAACCGCCTGCTGTTCCTTTTTTGCGGCTTCGGAGTCTTCGGAGTTCTTTACTTCCAACAAGCTGTCAACCAACGAGGAAACCGCCGTTGAAACCGCCGCCGAAGATTTTTCGTCCTCCGTATTCACAATCGTACCCGCCTGGCTGTCCGCAATGGAGGATATGACTTTGTCGGTAAGCGCGTTCTTTACTATATCCGCAGAATTTTGCGAAAGATTATCTACAAGCGTACCGACTTGAGCCTTCGTGCTCGTGTCGGTGGGAGTTTCAGACCCTTCCTGCGAGGAACCGCCGATGCTTACGCCGAGCACTATGCTTGCAATATCTATCGCGTTGCCCGCGGCGTTGTATTTATCGGAAGCAAGCGGGCTCGTATCTTTGGTAGTTATAAATATATTGTAAAGACTGCTTGCAACGCTGCTTTCGCCAATGGGATCATCATACCCGCAGAACGGTTTACCGTCGCGCCAAGCGGTAGCGGCTTCCGAAAGAATATTACCCGTCGTTTTGTCCACAAGGTAACCCGTCGTTTCGTCCACAAGGTAGTTTTCGACTATTTTGCCCGCCAAATCGTAGAAAGTCTGCGACGAAACGTTATCGAATTCGATAGTCGTCAAGTCGTCCACAGACGACACTATATCGCCCATAAACCTTATCATATCCGAAGCCGATTCGAGGCTTTCGTCGGTTATCGCGCCGTACACGATAGACGATATATCCGAATAATCGCCGAGAGGATCGGAAATACCGCAGAACGTTTCGCCGTCGCTCCAAGCTTCTACCGCTTCGTCCAGAATTACCGCCAACACCCTGTTTACTTCATCGTAATTGCCCGAAGCGAGATCGTCAGCTATTTCGTTTAACTCGTCAACTGAGAGCCCGTCGGCAATATCGGTGAACTTGACCATTATTTCCAACGTGTCACTCAAAAGATAGAGAATATCCGAACCCTTTTGGTAAAGGTCGGATTTTTCATTCAAGGCGTCCATGGCGGCGTCCATTACGTCGCCGTAATCGTCCGATATGGGAATTATATCGGGAGAATCTATCAATATACCGCCGAGAATGGTATCGACGCGCTCCTTTTTGACGAGAATGTCCGCCGCGTTGTCAATAGATTCTTTCAAATCCGCTATTTCGGTCGATTGGGTATCGATTTCCTGTACGACTTCCACCGTGACTATCAGCGCGTCGCCTACAAGGTTAAGCATTGAGGAAGCTTTTTGCTTTTCTTCGTCGGTCAGCGAATCGGTTACCGCCTGAAGAATGTCGCCGTACTCTTCGGGAAGCCCGAGCGAGGAGGAACTTTCAAGCACGGCGCAGATAATCTGCCCGAATTTCCCGTCCGCATATTCATTTTCCTCGTATTCCTTCGCAACGGTGTAAATTTTTTCAAGCGTTTCTACGTCGAGATCTTTTACGTCGTCCACACTTTCAACGTTGCTGAAAGCCGTGATGACGGGCATTATGCCGCCCGCGGGACCGATTATATCCGCCGCAAGGGACAGCTTATCGGAAGCAAGCGGCTTTTCTTTATCTGCTAACACTTCGCAAACGACCTTTACGACGGGTTTTAACTTAAAGGTTTCGCCGTCGGAAGTTTCGCCGCTCTTATCGCCGAGTAGTTTGTAAATATCAATCGTGAGGAAGGGGTCTCCCTTTTCCCAATAGCTTGCCGCGTCGCACACAACGTTGCCGATAAAATTATCAATTGCTTTGACGTTTTTCAACTCCGAAGAAGCCGTTCTGATAATTGTTTCGATTTGGTCCACCGTTTCTTCATCCAACGTATCCGCACTGAGAGATTCCGTATCGAGTTTGTTTACCTCTTCCCACACATTTGTGACGGCGGGAATAAAGGAAAGTACCATATCGTGCAAAGACTGCCCGTATACGGTTGTTATGGGCATTGCAACGGCGTTGCTCAACGTACCGTACACTTGCATTAAGGGGTTGGACTTGACCTCTTTTAAAAGACTTATCAGCTCTTCGGTTTCATCGTTTTCCTCAGACTGCGCGGATGCGCCGCCGTCCGTCGTTTGGGAGCGAACGGCTTCCATAAGCTCATCGGAATTTGAAGCAACGTCCGCAGCGAGATTGGCGTAGTATGTAACGGGCAAAATAAGACAGATTGCGATAAGAAAGCTCATTACGACGTTAGAACAGACAACGGCAATCCTTACCCCTACGGAAGTTTTTTTAACTTCTTCCCCTCTGTCTTGCGCGGCGTTTCTTCTATGCCTGTTGGAACAGGTGCAAGCGGCAACGATTGCGTAAATAATGAGAAAGACGATGTCCGCAACAAGGAAAACAACCGAAAAAATTACGGGAGCCGCAAATGCGACGATCAGTTTTTTAACGTCCTCAACTGCGGCGGCGCCCGAGGCCATGTATTCCCTGAGCGATTCAATTAAATCATCGTTTACAAGGTTTGAAACAGCCGCTAAAATCTGTTCCGAATTCTTATCCAGCACTATTACCGCAAAAACCGTAGCCGCAAGCGCCGCTAAAACTATTGCAAGCGCAAGAAATATAAAGCGCACTATGGTCATCATTCCGTTGCGCTTGAAGCCGAACAAAAGTCCGAAACCCAAAGCCAGAACGGTTATTACGGCAAGCACAACGCTGATTATCAGGCCTATCGGTATATCGGCGATTGCCGAATTTAAATTAAGCATATATTCCTCCTTCTTATACTTTTAATCCAAAGCTGATTTTTACTATAATATCAGTTGTCTTTATTATAATATCAAACAGTTAAAATGTCAATTATAACGTTATCGTTTTTTAAGGGGCGCAAGATATACCTTCAATGCGCGCGTTATAAGCTTATCCTCTTCATTTTGCACGATTTTTATTGCACAGTCGGCAAGCAGGCTTTCAAGCGTACTTCCGACCGTTTCGGGCGGAAAGCCGACGTCTATAAGCGCGTTGCCCTTAACGTTCAATTCTTTAAGCGTAAAGGGAATGCCCTCTTCCTTCATTTTTTCGTAAATTCCGCGGAGTTTTAATACCGAAGGGGCGGTTGCGGAGCTATCTTTACAGGCAGAAAAGTCCGCCTGCTTCAAAGCAAAAATTTTTTCCGATATATCGTGATTGGCAAGTAAGAATTTGCGGACTTTGTTTTCCTTTGCGTCGCCGCGCACGTCGTACATATGCACCGATATCAGCCGAACGGTTTCTTCCGCAAGCTTTTTCGGTACGTTGAGCCGCGCACATATATCCGCGGCTATGCGCGCTCCCTCTTCCTCGTGTCCGATAAACGAACCCGCGTTGTTTTTGCAGTAGGGTTTGCCGACGTCATGCAGAAGCGCGGCAAGCCTTATACCGTTATCGGCATAGGCGACCGCCCGAAGCGAATGTTCAAGGACGTCGTACTTGTGATAATCGCTGCGCTGCTTCATTCCCTCGCCCGCGGCAAGCTCGGGCAGAATTACGCCCAGAACGCCCGTATCCTGCAAAATTTTCAACCCCCTGTACTGCGCAAGAGACATTCCGTACTTTTCATCCGCGTGCAGAATCATATCGAGCTCGGCATATACCCTTGAAGCGTGAACGTCCGCAATCAGCTTGCAATTTTCCCTTGCGCCGCGCAGACAGTCGGCGGTCGGCGCAAAACCCGTCTGGGCGGCTATACGGGCAAGCCGCATAAGCCTTAACCCGTCCTCGGAAAAAACCTTTTCCGCAGGGGCGACCGTTGTCAGCCTTCTCTCCTCTATATCCGTTATCCCGCCGAGGGGATCGACGAATTTATCCGCTTTAATATCGTAATATACCGCGTTGCATTTGAAATCCCGCCGACGCGCGTCAAGCATAATATCGTCCGTAAAATACGACCGCGCGGGACGGTGCTCGCCGCGGACGTACTCGTCGGAGCGGAAAGAGGCGAATTCAAGCTCCTCCCCCTGCCGCTTGATTTTGACCGTGCCCGTATTCCCGAAGACGGCTTCGGTCGTATAGCCCGCACTCTCCGCACGGGAGATAAAGTCGTCCGCCGTTGCGGGAGCGCAGATATCCGTATCCGAGCAGGCGGGAAGCTCGGCAAGATAATCGCGAACCATGCCGCCCACTATATACAGCGGATAGGGACAAATTTCGGCAAGTTTCAATAAGTTTTCAGAGATAATTTTTTTCATGGTCAATGCGTACCGTTAATTTTCAAAAACTATTATAACAAATTTTAAAAACAATTGCAATTTATATTTAATTGTTATATACTTGATAGGGAATATTATAATTTTAATTTTCGGACGCGTGTTTCGGATTTGCAGCGAATGACGCGTAAGGGTGTATCATGTATCATATCATTGCAAATGAAACTCATCTTTCCGGCAAACACGCCTCAATATTGGAAGAAATTAAGTCCGTATTTGCCAGAGCGGGAAAAACTTATGAAATACATCCCACGCACGCCAAGGGCGACGCAAAAAAAATTACCGAAGAGTTGACGTCGAAAGAGGGCGACCATACCCTTGTCGTAATCGGCGGCGACGGCACCCTGCATGACGTTATAAACGGCATCAGAAATTTCGATAATTGCAGCGTTGGACTTATACCCGTCGGCACGGGCAACGACTTTGCCGAGAGCGCCGGCATCCCCCTGTCTCCCCGCCACGCCGCGGAAATAATAGCCTTCCGCGCGCCCGAGCATGTGGATTTTATCGAACTTTCGTCGGGGTTGCGTTCTATAAACGCCGTGGGAATGGGCATTGACGTAGACGTTTTAAAACGCACTTACGCAGGCAAAGGCAAGGGCAGATCCAAATACCTGCGCTCGCTCATAAAAAGCCTTATATGCTTTAAAAGCTGCGATTTTACGCTTAAATACGACGGTATAGAGGAAAAACATCACGGGCTTATCGCCGCGCTTGGAAACGGTAAGCAGATAGGCGGCGGCATAAAACTTTTCCCCGAAGCAAAAATAAACGACGGCATGCTTGACCTGTTGGTTGTGGATTACCTTTCCAAACCCAAAATAATAACCGCTTTTATAAAACTGATGCAAGGCAGGATAAACGACATAAAAAAAGTTACCGCGGTACGCGTAAAATCCGCCACTATGCTCCCCGAACAGGAGAACTATACCATTCAGGCGGAGGGCGAGCTTTACGATAATTTACCGATAGAAGCGCACATCGTGACGGACAAACTTAAATTCTATTTGCCTAAAAATGATTGAAAAGTATTACAGACGGATCATAGACGGTCTTAAAACGGCGGTGATTGTAGTCGATTCAAACTTAAAAGCCGTTTTCACCAACGCCGCTTTCAGAACATTGTTTTCATATGACGGGAAGCGCGGAACTTTGGGTGCTGCGACGGGCTGTGCGGGAAACGTGAAAAGATGCGGCGAGGACGGAAGTTGCAGGGGCTGTCCCCTTGCGGCGGCGTTCGAGGACGCTTTTTATTCGAGGACGGAAACGGGACGCAGAGTATTCCAGAAAGTGAAAAACGGCGATACCGTGAGCGAAGTTTCCTATTCGATTACCGTAACGCCGCTTGGCGGAGGGCTTTGCCTCGGAACGGTTGACGACGCGTTCGAGTTGGAAATTTCACGCGAGTTGCAGTCCGCAAGAAGTATTCAGCAGCGGCTTTTGCCCGCAGGAAAATGGGCGGGCGGCAAAAAATATGCTTATATGTATATTCCCTGCCGCGATATAGGCGGCGATTTGCCCGACGTATATACCGTTGACGGCCGCGCATGCGGAGTTATAGCGGACGTTTCGGGCAAAGGGATATCCGCGGGCATGCTTTCCGCGTTTGTAAAGGCGGCATACGACAAGATGGAGTATTCCCCCGCGGACGCGATAGACAAGCTTGCGGCCAAATTCAGACAGCTTAACCTTGACGAACGCAACTACGTTACCGTTGCGGCGGTAAGAATAGATCCCGACAGCGTGACCTATTCCATGGCGGGGCATAACGTGCCTATTCTTTTAAAAACAAAGGGCGGAATAACGCGGATAATGCTGAATTCCCCGCCCGTCGCCAATTGGTTTGACAACCCCGCGTACTTTGACGACGCGCTGCCGTATGAAAAGGGCGATATACTTGTGCTGTTGACCGACGGCGTGACGGAATGTCGCAACGGCAACGGCGAGATGTTCGGCGTGGACGGAGCAATCAAGACCCTTTCATATTCGCGTACCGCCGACGATTTTATCAAGAACCTTGAAACCTCGCTGAGAAGCTTTTGCAACAAGCTTGACGACGATATAACGGCTATTGCGTTTGATCTGTAAACCGTAAAAAATTGCCGCCGCGGCGCTTTAATAAAGCGCCGCGGCGGCTTTTTATAAATAATATCTGCCGTCCGTTTTACCGCCTGTTTAAGAAAGAGATTACCGCCGCGATTTATTTAAAACGCTTTCGAAAGAAACGCCGTAAAAATGCTCTTTATCGGTGGCGCGCAGACAGTCCGCAACGAAGTTACCCGCTTCCGCGCAGCTTTGGGCAAGCGTTGCGCCGCAAAGATATTTTGCCGCGAACACGGCCGCGAATATATCGCCCGTGCCGTGCATGCGCGCAAGCAGCTTTTCCGACAGAACGTATTCAATCTTCCCTCCGCTTAAAATCGCCTCGCCGATAAGCCCGTCCTGCTCCACGCCCGTTATAATTACCGTAGCGTCGGTGTATTTTGACATCTCCTTCAAGGCAAGTTCTATATAATCCCTGTCATACCGCTCTTTATATTCAACCCCCGTCATAAAGCACACTTCCGTCAAGTTGGGCACGATTATATGTGCGCGGCGCAACAAATGACGCATGGCGGCAACGTATTCCTCGTCAAATCCGCCGTAAAGCTTGCCGTTATCACCGAACGCGGGATCAATGATAACGGGCGCGGATTGCGCGGAAAATTCGTCAAAACACTCTTCCGCAACATCCATAAGTTCTTTCTTGCCGAGATAGCCGAGAAGAAATCCGTCAAATTTAAAGCCGTTGGCCTTCCAATAGCCGAAGATATTTTCAATTTCGGGAGTGAGGTCCAGATAGCTCCACCCCTTGAACATGGTGTGGTTGGACAGCAACGCCGTGGGGAGAACGGCCGCTTCCACCCCGTATGCCGAAAGTACGGGCAACGCCACCGTAAGCGAACACTGCCCCACGCAGGACAGATCCTGCATCTTCAATATTCTTTTTACTTTCATATAAAATCGCTCCGATAATCTTAATTTAAAACCATTATAATCGGTTTCGGCGTTATTAAAATATCCAATCGGATAAAAATTTATAATACCAGAGCATAAAACGGGCGAAAAGCAAACTATAATTCCTATTTAAATGCTCTTTATTTTGTTAATGGCGGAAACGCGGTTATCCACGTTCATTTTTAAATAGAGCGAGCTTATATAATTGCGGACCGTTCCGTCGCTCAGCTTCAAAGCAGAAGCTATTTGCCTGTTGGTGAACCCATCCGCAAGCATTAAGGCTATCTCCACCTCTCTGTCCGAAAAACCGAAGGCGTTGTGAAGTTTCAATTCCCTTTCGGGCGCAAGCTTTGCGGCAACGTCGGTTATCTTTTTTGCAATCTTTGCGGGCAAAATCGTATCGCCCGCGTAGGCGTTTTTGACCGAATCTATCAGCGCGGAAGCGCCTACGTCCTTTAAAAGATAGCCGCTTGCCCCGTTATTTATTGCGCTCAGGATATAGTCGCTGTCATCGAAAGTGGTGAGAATGACGATTTTAATATTTTCATCGATTTCCTTTATGCGTTTTGTCGCCGCAACGCCGTTCATATTGGGCATGCGGATATCCATAAGCACTACGTCGGGGCGCAGACTTTCACACATTTCCACAGCCTGCATGCCGTCCGAGGCAATTCCGCATACTTCAAAGTCCTTACAGCTTAACAGCACGGCTTTTATGCCCTCCGCCACGATTATCTGATCGTCAACAAGCAGTATTTTTATCATTGTTATCCTCCGTTTCTCCGTTTTTTAAAGGAATATTGACTTTCACCTCGAATCCTTCTCCGTCCTCGCTTAAAAAGGAACAGCTTCCTCCCATGCTTTCAACCTTCTCGCGTATGCCTTTCAGCCCGAAGCCTTCCGTCACCTCGCCGCCGCAACCTGTGCCGTTATCCGAAACATAGAGCGTCAGCCCTTCCTCTTTCTTTTTCAACTCTATATAGAAAGCCGTCGCTTTACCGTGGCGTATGCCGTTGACAAGACACTCCTTTACGCTGTTGCAGATAAAACGGTGCACGTCCGCCGTCGGACGGACGTCGTCAAGGTCGTAACGGGCTTTTACGTTTGTGCCGTCGAAAGTCTGGATTATTATATCCTCCAACTCGTCGTTGAGCGGCCTCGTGAACGTTCTGCCGGCGAGCAGGTGAACGCTGTCGCGCATCTGTTCAAGGGCGTTTTTTGCCTGCATATTGGCGGATATGATGCGGTTTTTCGCCTCTTCGGGGTCGGTATCGATGAGAAGCTTCGCCGCCTCCGTCTGCATTATAACCGCCGTCATAGAATGTCCCGCGTTGTCGTGGATATCCTTGGCTATGCGGTTGCGTTCTTCATATACGCGGGTGCGTGAAAGCTGCTCATACGCCTCTTTGAGTTCGGCGCGGCTTTTATCCGCCTCTTGAAGCGCCTCCGAAAGTTCTTTATTATTCCGGTAAAACAGATAAACGACCTGCACGACGACGAAGTCTATAAGTATTGCTATAAGTCCGACAAGTGCGCCCGTGAAAATTTCAAAGACGCTGTTAAACAGCGAGGCGTCGGGATGCAGGAACACCCAGCCGATTATGAAAGATATGGCAAACAGTCCGCTTCCTACGCCGTAGAGAATGACCTTATCTTTAAATCTTTCCACCGTCATATAACATTCTGTAAGCACTATGCAGTACAGCGTGGAAAGGAGCGAATTGCCCGTCATTATACATATCGCCAGAAGCAACGCGCAGTCGAAGCCGAAAAACACCATCTTTACGGAAAAGCGTTTTACGGTATACATGCTTATGCTCTCCAATATTATCAGCGCAACGCAGCACAGCGCAAGCGAGGCAAGGCTGACAATGCGCCGGAACAGCTCCTTCCGCAGATAAATACTTGCCGCCTGAACGCATACGACGATTTCTATTATGACGAGAAAAATTATCAGCGCAAGCTTAAAATATTTTAAGATTTTATCAAAATTTATTTTGGATCTCATTACCATACCGCCGCAAAGCGAAAATTTTAAAATATTGTGCAAATTCATTGTAACATAAAACAAAAAAAGTGTATAATGATTTCGCAAAGTTTTTTACGGATGGTTGAAATGAGAAGCGAAATTAACGATATAATCAAAAATATTTCACAGATAATAGCATTTGATTCCTCTTTACAGCCCGCAGAAGAGGGTGCGCCCTTCGGCATGGGAGCGCGCCGTGCGTTGGATTATTTTTTATCGCTTGCGCAATTCCTCGGTTTTAAAACAAAGGATTACGACGGCTATGCGGGAGAGGTGACCTTCGGCGACGGCGAAGATTTTGCCGTGCTTGCGCACCTTGACGTGGTGCCAGCGGGCGACGGTTGGACGCACGAGCCCTTCGGCGGCGAAATAGATTACGAAAACAAGCGCATATGGGGCAGAGGCGCCATGGACGACAAGGGTCCCGCCGTCATCACTCTTTATGCCATGAAGGCGTTGAAAGACGAGGGCTTCCGCCCCGACAGAAAAATAAAACTTATCGCGGGTTGCAATGAAGAGAGCGGTTGGGCGTGCATAGACTACTATAAAGCGCACGCAAAAATGCCCGACGAGGGCATTTCACCCGACGCAAATTTTCCCGTCATCTATGCCGAAAAGGGAATTATACAGGCAAAACTTTCATTCCCAGCCGAAGGAGATTTTTACGGCCTGTGCGGCGGAGAGGCGGCGAACATGGTATGTGCGCGTTGCGAAGTGTCCGCACCCGTAAACGACGAAAGGCTTGCCGCGTTTAATCTTTCGGTTGAAAACGGAAAGATAGCAGCGCACGGCAAATCCGCGCACGGCTCCACCCCCGACGAGGGCGTGAACGCCATTGCCCCCGTGCTCTTATATCTCGGATTGGACGGCATATATGACACGCTTTTCGGCAGATGCTTCGGCTTGAAGGAGCTTGAGGACGAAACGGGCAGACTGACGTTTTCCCCGAACATCATAGAACAAAACGACGGATATATTTACGTCACCTGCGATATACGCTATCCCGCGACCGTTGACAGGGCCAAGGTTATCGAGGCATTTGAAAGTGCGGGCGTTAAATATGAAATTCTGCACGAGCAGGCGCCCCTTTTCAACGATAAAAACGGCAAACTGATAAGCACGCTGTGCGGGGTTTACAACGAAGTTACGGGCAAAAACTTACAACCCGTGGCTATCGGCGGCGGAACGTATGCGCGCGCATTGAAGTACGGCGCCGCGTTCGGTCCCGAAGAGGACGGCGAAGAATGTACCATTCACCGGCCAGACGAATATATTACGTTTGAAAAAATCGAAAAATGCTACGATATATACAAACTTGCATTGCGCCGTTTGACTTCCGATTAAAATGAGCAAGAAAAAGAAGCTTTCCAAGAGAATAATCGCGCTTATCGTATGCGCCTGCTTTATAGGCTGCATACTTTTGACCGCGCTCGGACTGCAAATAGCTTTCATGATTGCCGACGGCATAGAAGTATGGCGGCCCGATTACGAAAAGGTAGAAATTTCCGATATTCTTGACAAAGCCGCAGACGAACTTTCGGAAGAAGATTACCAGACTTTGTACGAGCAGACGGGGCTTACAAAGGTAGGCATAGACCGCGCGCTTGCAAAGGGTCAAGATGGTAAACAGTGCATAAAGACCATTCAGGACAATTATTTTAAAGATTTTGAAGTTATTAACGGCCTGTTCGCCCCTTTTATATGCACGGACAGGATAAACGGTTATGCGCAAGCTATATATCTTGAAAACGGCGATATCGTCGTCACCTCCTCCACCCATATTTCAGGGTACAGAATGGGGCACGCGGGACTTGTTACGGACGGAGCCAACAACAAAGTCGTTCAGGCTATGGCATACGGCAACCCGACTTTCATAGGCAATATTTCCGGCTTTACGTCAAGAGTCAACTTCATGATTTTTACCCCCAAGTGCTCCGCCGAAACGAAAGCCGCCGCCGCAGAGTATGCCGAAACGCTTGTAGGGACCGAATACAGCGCGTTTACGGGAGTTTTTACCGATAAAAATTCCATAACGAAAACGCAATGCGCCCACCTTGTATGGTACGCGTATATGCACTGCGGGATAGATTTGGATTCCGACGGGGGACTTATGGTTACGCCACACGATTTGGCAAATTCGCCCGAATTGGAACTTGTGCAGGTTTTCGGCTTCGACCCCGAAAAGTTATGGTGAATCGGCGCGCTCGTTTATTCAAGCCCACGCCAAAGTACCATTGACTTTTGGCTATCAAAAGAAAGCCGAACAAAAAATAAAGATAAATTTCAATTTATCGGTGCGTTGCGGGCGCGGTTGCTATACGGCAAAACAAGACGCAAAGTTATGGGAACAGTTATAACGTTCACGGAACGGACGCAAAGTTACGGGAACAGTTATAAC
>CAZQNK010000038.1:0-13163 GCA_964594955.1 uncultured Clostridia bacterium
CCGCCGTTGCCCCCGATATATTGCCCGTTTGAAGGCGTTCGCCCCTTAAAATTTCGTCGGCGGTCACGCCGTAAAATTCCGCAAGCGCGGGCAGCGAAAGTATATCGGGGTAGGTTCTGCCCTGTTCCCAGGGTGATATCGTGCGGTTGGATATACCGAGCTTTTCCGCCACTTCCTGCTGGGTATAGCCCTTTTCCCTGCGCAAAGAGGCGAGAAAATCGCCGATAGTCTGTTTAGCCATAATTAGCCCTCCTGCATAATATTCTACTTTTCAACGGACAAAAAGCAATGAAAAGGCGCGGATAAAGTCTACGTTTTGTAGAATAGGCGTGCGGCGGGGCGTTTTGCCCCGCCGCACACTTAAAAAACCGATTTAACCGCACAAAATTTTACTTGCGCGAAAAGCCGAAAAGCCCGCGCTTTTCATAAGGTTGGGAAGAACAGGACAAAACCTTATACCCCTGTTCCGCAACGGCGTCCGAAAGAAGTTTTTCGTCTATAACTTCGTCGCAGATTATGACCGTTTCGCCCTTGGAGTGGGAAGAGGTTACTTTTTTAACGTCAGCGACCTTTCTTATAACGTCGTTGACGTGACTTTCGCACATGCCGCACCTCATTCCGTCTATTTTTAGCGTTATTTTAACCATGATATACCCCCGTTTTTTAACCTCGGTTTAATTATAGCGCCGTAAAACGGCAAAGTCAAACGATTGGATATAATTTCACTTGACAAGAAATGTTTTGTGTGTTAAATATTTTCGGTAATGAAATTGCGCAACCCCTTTAAAAATCTCAATAAATTCGATTGGTGCCTGTGGATATTTTCGCTTTGCGCCGTGCTGATATCCTTCTTTTCCGTGAGAAACACGGACTGGCTTACGCTTGCTTCTTCTCTCGTGGGCGTTACCTCACTGATATTCGCGGCGAAGGGCGACGCTTTCGGGCTGACGCTGATGCTCGCCTTTTCGCTTATATACGCAACCGTTTCGTTCTTTTTCGGTTACTACGGCGAAACGGTAATTTATCTTTGCATGCAGTTCCCCACATGCGCCGTATCGCTTATAAGCTGGCTGAAAAACCCGACCGAAAAAGGCAGCGCGGAGGTAAAAATCGGTCGGTTGAGGGGCAGATATATCGCGGTTTTGATCCCCTTAGCCGCCGCGGTAACGGTTGCGTTTTACTTTATTCTGCGCGCCTTCGGAACCGAAAACCTGATCGTAAGCGTTCTTTCCGTAACGACGAGCTTTATCGCGCTGTATCTTATGGCGTTCCGCATACCCGCCTATGCCGCCGCGTTTATGGTGAACGACGTCGTGCTGATAGTCCTGTGGTCGCTTGCCTGCGTTCAGTCGCTGAACTATATCCCCATGGCGGTATGCTTTTGCATATTTCTCATAAACGATATAAACACGTTCATCCAGTGGACGAGGCGGAAAGCACGGCAAGCCGACGGAAACGCGAAATAACCGCCGATAATACGTATTGCCGCCGCGCAGATTCAAATCCGCGCGGCGGGCTTTTTTATGATTTTACCTCATTTTTTATAATTTTGCCTCAATTGAAAAACGGTTAATACCACGTCATATGGAAAAATACGACGTTACGTTCTTTACAAAACTTTTCAAATTCGGGCGTATTAAATCTTTCGCCGAATTCCGAAACCAACATTTCTTTAAACGTTCCGCTATGAGTTTTTGACAATTCAACGTAAAGTTTTTCTGCGTTTGTTTTGTCTAAATCATACCAGCTTTCCCAATCATGCCCGCCGAAGTATTCCTCTCCATAATCTACGACTTCAACCCTAATGCTTCCGTCGCTGTTTCGGGTAAACATTAATCCGCTTGTATCCATCATCACTCCTTACCTTATTTTAATTTCTTTATACGGTTTTTGATTATACCGATGCCGCCGACTTTTAAAATTTGCCTTATTTAAAAGTTTGTTAAATTTCGACCAAAAATCCCCTTGATCTTAGCTTATCTTCTATTCTGTCCAGAACTTCCTCGCTCTCCGCCGTAACGGTATGGTAGTGAAACCCGTCCGTAACGTTCATAAGCGGCTTCGACGCGCCCGATAAAAGAGAACGATACAGCTCTTCCGCATGTACGCGGCTGTCAATGTTCAGGGGAGCGGAAAGCTTTCCGTACAGCCTGTGGTTGACGAAAACGTCCTCTATTCTGCCGCCCTCTTCCACTATCAGGATACATTCTTCCGGCACCTCTTCAAAGGTGTGGCGGCACTTGAAAACGCGGCTCGGACGCAGATCGGAGGCAAGTATATACCCCCTGTTTGTTGCAGTTATATCCAGCCCGCCCGAACGCAGAATAGCTATATCCTGCACTATTATCTGCCTTGAAACGCCGAATTTCTGCTTTAATACGCCCGCAGATATGGGCGATTCCGCCCGTGAAAGCAGTTCTAAAATCTCCTGCCTGCGCTCCGCAGACCTCATCTGTCTTTCCCCCTTTAACAACAATTTTTACACGGCGTGAAGATTTTTCAAGGACAAATCGAGTATGGGCGCCGAATGGGTGAGCGCCCCGCTTGAAACATAGTCCACGCCCGTTTCTATAATATCGGCAATGTTTTCGAGGGTGACGTTGCCGCTGCACTCCGTAACCGCTCTGCCGTCTATCATTTCAACCGCCTTTTTCATATCCGCGACGGACATATTGTCAAGCATGATTATATCCGCACCCGCTTCCAACGCCTCGCGGCACATATCGAGGGTTTCAACCTCTATTTCAATCTTCCTCACGAAAGAGGAATACTCCTTCGCAAGCGCGACCGCCTGTTTTACGCCGCCCGCCGCGCCGATATGGTTGTCCTTTAAAAGCACCCCGTCCGAAAGGTTGTGGCGGTGATTGCCGCCGCCGCCCACTTTCACGGCGTATTTTTCAAGGTTGCGTAAATTGGGAGTAGTCTTGCGCGTATCCAAAAGCTTGGTTTTACTGCCCTTTAAAAGTTCAGCAACCTGCGCCGTATACGTCGCTATGCCGCTCATGCGTTGAAGAAAGTTCAAAGCCGTTCTCTCGCCCGAAAGTATTGCGCGCATATCGCCCGTGACCGTGCCGAGCAGCTGACCTTTTTTTACCTTGTCGCCGTCCTTTACGTCAAACGCGACTTCCGCCGTACCGTCAAGCAGCGTAAAAGTGCGGGCGAAAATATCAAGGCCGCATATAACGCCCTGCTGTTTGCAGATAAGCTGCGCCTTGCCCTTTTTATAGCCGCGCAAAACGGCGTTTGTGCTTATATCTTCTGAGGGAATATCCTCCCTTAAAGCCGATAAAATTATGTTATCTGCATTTATTATTGTTGAAACGTCTGACATTTTCGGCCTCCTCTATGGCGTTAAGCAATAAGTTTTTATATCCGCTGAGAAGCTTTTCAGGCTCCTCATATTCTTTGAAATTCAGTTTAGACGCGGCATATTCCGCACCCAACTTATTAAAGGGCGTGAAATTTACGGCAATGTCTTCTGCGGCGCGCTTTGCAAACAAAAGACTTTCCAAAAGCGAATTGGAAGCCAGCCTGTTGGCGCCGTGAACGCCGTTGCAACACGTTTCTCCCACGGCGTAAAGTCGGCCCATGGTGGTTTTGCCTTCGAGATTGCTTCTTATGCCGCCCATAAAATAGTGCTGTGCGGGCACGACGGGAATACATTCCGTAAATACGTCATACCCCGCCGCCGAGCAATGTTCTACGATAGAGGGAAAGTGCTCCCGCACCTCCTCCTGCGGAATGGGACGCATATCCAGCCAGACGTAGGGCGTGCCGTCCTTTTTCATCTGTTTATAGATTTCCGCAGTCACGATATCCCTCGGTTGGAGCTCGTCTGTGAAACGATTGAAATTTTTATCCAGAAGATGCGCGCCTTCGCCCCGCACCGACTCCGAAATGAGAAAACTCCTTGAACCGCCCCCGCGCGTATAAAGCGTTGTGGGATGTATCTGCACATAGTTTACGTTATCTACGGCAACGCCGCGCTTCAATGCAACGGCAACGCCGTCGCCCGTTAAAAGACGGTAATTAGTGGACTTTTCATAGACGCCGCCTATGCCGCCCGTCGCAAGCACGGTGTAGTCCGAATAAATGCAATTCACTTTGCCCGTAGCGTTGCACAGGGCGACTATACCGAAACACTCCGTCCCGTCAGAAATTATATCGAGCATAGTGGTTTCGGGACGGATTTCCACGTTTTTAAGTTTTTGCACATGGCGCATAAGGCAGGTCGTTATCTCTTTACCCGTGCAATCCTCGTGAAAACATATCCTGTTCCTTGAATGTCCCCCTTCACGGGTTGCGGCAAGCGTTCCGTCCGCATTGCGGGCAAAATTCACCCCGAGCGCAACGAGCTCGTCTGTAACTTCCGGCGAGTGGCGCACCATACACTCCACGGCGGAAGGGTCGTTTTCGGAATGCCCCGCGCGCATGGTATCGGCGAAATAGCTTTCAAAGTCGCCCTCTCCCTGCATGCGGCAAATACCGCCCTGCGCAAGGTAGCTGTCGCTCTTTTCGGGCACGCCCTTACAAATTAAAAGCGCCCTTTTATCCTCAGGCAAATGAAGCGCACAGTTAAGCCCCGCAACGCCCGCGCCTACTATTATAACGTCAAAATGTTCCAATTTCAAACCGACTTATAAAAATTATATATTTTATTTAAAAATTATATTAACTTTACACCAAAACTTTACACATGTCAAGTCATATGTAAAGTAATTTTTATAAAACATTATTAAGAATTAATCTTAATAATTCTTGACAAAAGCAATTGCTTGGTGATATAATACATGTAACGTAAAAAAATCAGGAGGCTCATATGAAGAAAGAATTAAAAGGCACAAAGACGGAAGCCAACCTTTGGTACGCATTTGCGGGCGAAAGCAAGGCGAGAAATAAATACACATATTACGCATCAAAGGCAAAGAAAGAGGGCTACGAGCAGATAGCGGCTATATTTACGGAAACGGCCGAGAACGAAAAAGAGCACGCTAAGCTGTGGTTCAAAGAATTGGACGGCATAAACGGGACGCTTGAAAATCTTAAAGACGCCGCGGCGGGCGAACACGAGGAATGGACGGAAATGTACGCCGAATTCGCCAAAATCGCGGACGAAGAGGGCTTTCCTGCGCTTGCCGAAAAATTCCGCGGCGTTGCAGCCATAGAAAAATTGCACGAGGAAAGATATCTTGCGCTTGTAGCCAACATTGAAAATGACGAAGTATTCGCCAAAAAGACGGGTTTGCATGTTTGGAAATGCCGCAACTGCGGTCATGTAGTCGTCAGCGAAAGCGCGCCCAAGATTTGCCCCGTATGCGCGCACCCGCAGGCATACTTTGAAATAGAAGCGAAAAATTATTGATTGCAACCCGTAAAACGTATAGTGCGGCGTAGCTTTGCAAAACGCATTGTACGCCGTTTTACGCCCGCCGCGCTTTTGCGCGGCGGGCGTTTTTCCTTGCGGAGATGTTAATTTGTTAAATTTTCACACAGGAAATTTGACTTTATATTTCTTATATGTTAATATAATCGTGAATACACCGAAATACTTTTAAGCGAGGCACAGATGAAAGCCAAAACTTTCAGAATAATTTGTATATGTATGGTTTCGCTCATCATGGCGCTTATAATAGCCCTTGACGTGGCTTGCGCAGTATTCGCGGATACTATTACGCTCTATCTCAGCAGCACCGTAGCTTTGGACGACAAGCTGCGTACCGAGGGCGAAGCGCTTGCCACCCGCATCGAGGAAGAAGGCATAGTTATGGTCAAAAACGACGGTGACTGTCTGCCCCTCGATAAATCCGCCGACGATAAAATAAACGTGTTGGGCTGGTCGTCCACGCAATGGATAAGCGGCGGATCGGGTTCGGGCAGAGTGGTGCAGTACGGAAGCGTCACGGGCGGTTCGCTCACCCCCGAAACGGATTTTTTAAAGGCGCTTGACGATTACGGCGTAGAATACAACGAAAAAATCATAGAAATGTACACGCGGTTCCAAAGCTCACGCCTCGGCTGGGCGGACGGTTCGCTGAATTTGCACGATTACGAATTTTGCCGCCTTTACGAGCCTTCCCTTTCGGACGCGTCCTACTATTCCGATTCGGTAAAAAAATATACGGAAAGTTTTTCGGACGTCGCCATCGTGGTTCTGGGCAGAGTAGCGGGCGAAAGCGTTGACTGTCCAAAAGTTCAGTACAAAGGAACAATAAGCAAAAAAGATCCCACCGCCGTTGCAGACGCAGAACGCACTTACCTTGATATTTCTACCGAGGAGGAAGAGCTGCTTACCTGGGCGGGACAGACGTTTGAAAAAGTAGTTGTAATTATAAATTCGACCAACGCAATGAATCTGGGATTTCTGGATAAAATCGGCGGTCTTGACGCCTGCCTGATTGCGGGCGGAACGGGCAGTAACGCCGCTAACGCCCTGCCCAAAGTGATTTACGGCGAAGTCAGCCCTTCCGGACGCACGGCGGACACTTACGCCTACGACTTTTCAACAGCCGCAACGTACGCCAATTCGGGCGCGGACGGCGTGAGCCGGTATACGGACGACGACGAGTCACTTTATCCCGTCGGCGTAACCAACGTAAACGTAGGCGACAGCAGCGAAAAATATACGGACGTAAGCTATATAGACTACGCAGAAGGCATATATGTGGGTTATAAGTGGTACGAAACGGCTTATGCCGAGAAGTTTTGGGAGAGCGAATTTGCGGAGGAAAACTTCGGCGTTTCAAGCTATGACGAAGTAGTTCAATATCCCTTCGGCTACGGGCTGAGCTATTCCCAGTTTGAATGGGAAGTAGTTTCAATAAGCCCTTCCGCATATTATCTTTCAAGCAAATCCACGATAAAAGTTACGATAAAAGTGACCAACGTCGGGCAGTTTAAAGCGCGCGATGTGGTTCAGCTATACTATTGCCCGCCATATACGGGCGGAATAGAAAAATCCGCGATAATCCTTGGCGCTTTTGCCAAAACGGACGAGCTTGACATAGGACAGTCGCAGGAAGTTACTCTTACGCTTGATATAAGCGACATGGCGTCCTACGACATGGAAAACGGACAGTACGTCCTTGAAAAGGGCGAATACAAAATTCAGCTTATGGACGACGCCCATAACGTCAACGGCTGTGATAGGGCCGTGACCGTTTACGGCCTTTCGGAGGACATTTATTATAAATACGACCCCGTTACGGGCGGGAAAGTAAGCAATCTTTTCACGGGAGACAGCTCCGACGGGGTAGCCGTCGACGGTAGCGACAGCGGCGCGGACATAACTTATTTAAGCCGCGCGGACTTTGCGGGAACTTTCCCCCTTGCAAAAAGCGACGCGCGGGAAATGAGCGACGCGCTGAAAGAAACCAATCTTTTCGACGAAGACGACGCCGCAAAGGTATTTACTAACGGCAGCGGCACGGTTACACAGAACGTGACTTCCAAAGAAAATGAAAACCTGTACGACAGCGACGGAAAAGCCAACGAATACGGTCTGAAATTCGGCAACCCCGCAAATTACGACAACGACGAAACGTGGGACGGGTTGCTGGACAGACTTTCTTTAAAGGAAATGCGCAATCTTGTGCTTCACGGCTATCGGCAGGAAGAAGTTATTGATTCGATAGGAAAGCCCAAAACAACGTCGGCATACGGGCCCGCACAGATAGGTTCATTTAACAGCAACGATTCGGGCGTGGGCTACCCCGCTCCCTCCGTACTTGCCCAGAGCTGGAACAGCGAACTTGCAAATCTTTACGGTCTGACCGTAGGCAGTGAAGCGGGAAACATGAAATATTCGGGTTGGTATGCGCCGAGTGCGGGACTGCACCGCACTCCTTTCGGCGGAAGAAACTTTGAAAATCTTTCCGAGGACAGCCTGCTGACGGGTATTATATGTTCGGAAATAGTCCGCGGAGCCGCCGACGCAGGCATTTACTGCTATATAAAGAGTTTTATAGCCAACACACAGGAAACTTTGCGGGACGGTTTATATTGCTGGATGACCGAACAAACTTTGCGCGAAGTTTACCTCGCCCCGTTTAAAACGGCAATAAGCGGCGGCGCGACGGGCATAATGACGGCTTATAACCGCCTGGGAGCCGTATGGACGGGCGGCAGCAGGGCGTTGCTTACCGACCTTTTGCGGACGGAATGGAATTTCAAGGGCGCGGTAATAACCGAGTATGCAGACCATAAGGAATACATGAACGCCGACCAAATGCTGTATGCAGGCGGGGATTTATGGATGTGCAATTGGAAAAACGACGAAGTTTTCGAATATTTCGATAAAAATTACGATTCGAACGCCGAATTTGTGTCCGCACTGCGCAAGGCGAGCAAAAGAGTAATATATATGGGATTAAACGCCGCATATACAAACTCGCTTTACAACGCCACCGACGGCAACGCCCCCATAATAAAGGAGGGCGTAAAGGCGTTTATGTGGTGGAGCTGGCTTTTGGTAGCGATTAATGTAGTTGCGGCGGCAAGTTGCGGCGGTTGGATATACTATGCCGTAAAACGCAAAGACCCGCCAGAAGCCGAGCCCCAAAGTCAAACGGCGCCCGAAAATTAACGCTTATTTTAATCAATTCAGGCAATCATAACTGCGCGTGAAAACACGTAGTTTTTTGTAGCCCTATAAGTGCATAATGCTTACAGCGCAATTTGCGCGGTGAAGAACAACGCAAAATAAAAAGTTCTTGAACGGATAGTTCAAGAACTTTTCATTCAATAAATTTCGTAATTTTTCAACCGTTAACGCTTGCAAGCGGCATGTTTGCTTTATTTTCACGCACTTCTTTGCGTTCGCCGTAGAATTTTTTAAAATACTTCCCACCCGCGGCACAATCTGCAAGATATATTATGCAAAATACCGCCGAACCTATCACCGTAACCATCATATCCTGCACGGTATCCGTCAGAGGATTACCCACAATCTCTCCTGCCGCTATGGAAGCGTTTACCGTCTCCCGCCAGATTTGCGGATCTTCAAGCGTGAATATTGCGCTGGAAAATTCAAATATTTCCCATGCGCCGCCAATCCCGAGAACGCTTAACATAAGCACTAATATTACGCCCGCATTAGTCATTTTTTCGCCGTTCCACCTGAGTAAGAGCGAGTAAACCATTGCCGTTCCTATAAATCCGAAGTTGGTATGCAGGATTTTATCGTAAGAGGGAAAAAACGAATATATGCTGAAAACTCTTTCAATATAAATTCCGACAAAAATCAAAAGCCCCAGATTAAAGGACAGCGAGGGAGAAAATTCGCGTTTGGCGATAGCTCCGAGCACGGGGAAAAGAAAAGGAACCGCCATGCAGGAAAAAAATTGCAGAACAAGCAACACCGTTACGCCGTGAAGAAACGAATTGATAACGAACATTACCAACCCGACCGCCGCAAATATTATAGACGGAAACCAGGCCCGTAATTTTGCGTTTTTCATAATTTATACCTCCCTACATAAGCGGCGAAAACAGACGTAAAAATCCCGTTATAATTCTGTTCCAGAGGGGATAACGGATAACACGCCTGCGCATATCCTTGCTGACGGCGCAGGTTTCTTCAAAATCTCTTTCCACAGCCAGCAAAAAATCCTTGTCGTCGGTGTAAAGCCCGTTTTCGAATTGGTTATAATAGCTTCTTAAATCAATATTTGCCGAACCGACCGAAACGCAATTTTCACTGTATACAACTTTACTGTGAACGAAGCTCTGCTTCATAAGCATAACTTTCACCCCGCACTCCGTCAATTTGCGCGCATTGCCGAGCGAAACCATGTAAACATAGGATTTATCGGGTATGTCGGGCAGGATCAGACGGACGTCCACCCCCGAAAGCGCCTTCGTTTTCAGCAAATTCATGGTATCGGCGTCGGGTACGAAATAGGGCGTCATTATATACAGTTTTTCTTGCGCGCCGGACATGATGCTTGTATAAAGCCCCCGCACTATGTTGTGTTTATAATCCTTCCCTGCGGCATAAGGCACCACGGTAGAGCAACTTTCCGCAGCTTCGTAAAGACCGAGATAGGGCGCATAATCTTCGGTTTTTTTGCTTACGAACTCCCACTGCCTTAAAAACATCAACGTAAATCCGTCCACCGCCCTGCCGCGCACACGCACGCCCGTATCCTTCCAATATCCGTGCAGACGCTTTTCATTGACGTATTCGTCGGCAAGGTTACACCCGCCCGCATACGCCGTCTTTCCGTCCGATATAATGATCTTTCTGTGGTCGCGGAGATTGAGCGCAAATGAAAACATCAGCATCAGACGGTTGAATTTACAAATCTTTACGCCCGCCTTCCTCATGGCGCGAATGGTCTTTATTGCAAGCGGTCCGTGGCTGCCCAGCCCGTCTATTATGAGCCGCACGTCCACTCCCGCCTTAATTTTTTCATACAGAATTTTACATACACGCCTCAACAGCACTCCGTCAGCGACTATGAAAAACTCCATGAAAATGAATTTTTCGGCCGTTTTCAAAGTTTCGAGAACGTCGTCGAACAGCTGTGTACCCGAGGGAAAATATTTGACCTCCGAATCGGAAAACGCGGGAAAATTGCCGGCGGTTTTCAAAAATTCCACGTCGCGCCCGACGGCGGGCGAAACCTGCGCAGACGAAACATAGTCGGGGGTATATTTTTCGGAACAGGCAAAAATCTTCTTATATCTGCGGGAAGAGTTGCCGAAAAACAGCTTTTCGCTGGAAAGTATATAAGCTATAAAACCTATTGTAAAGCCGACCATCAGAAAGAGCACCCATATCGCCTTTGTATGCCCTTCTTTTTCGGTAGACAGCACATGTATGCTGCATATTATGCTTAAAACAAGAGAAAGAATAATATACCACATTGCGACGGCAATATATCTAAAATACAGGGTAAGCAGCACGGCGACTTGCAGCATGATAAGCAGCGCAAATACTGCGGTTTTTAAACCGGCGCCGTTCTTTTCGGTATGAATGCGGATCACTTTACTGTCCCGCGAATGGGAACGCGCCTCCCTGCGGCTTCCGGAAAGAGTTTTATCGCTCATTATCTGTCTCCTCCGCTTCAACTTCCGCTTCGTTCTTCGAAGGATCGGCGATATAACCGTTTTCAACAAACATGCCGTCAGTAAGTTGTTCCGCGCGTGCGCAGACCATTTCTATCTCCCTGTCGGCGGCAAGCTTGCCCGCAGCGGCAAACATACCGTCAAGACGGTACAGCCTTACCGTTATCAAAACGGCGGGCGCGATAAAAAGAACGCCCAGCCCGACGCATACCCAGCCGATAACGACGTAAGTAAACACGGTACTTATCAGCGCAAAACACAGTCCGGTGATGATAAGTCCCGCTATTATAACGGAAAAGAGCGACCATATAGTCACCGTTAAGGGTCTCGGCTTTCTTTCCAGCTTGCCTATCGTATTCAACGCCGTTTCAAGGTAGACCTGCAAAAGCTGCAATTCGTCCTTATTACTTATTTTATGGGGGCGGCGCAGGGATAAATTAAGCAAATTATAATATATCCTGTGCTCTTCACACGAAAACACTTCCCATCCGAAAGAACGGTAACAGCGCATACAATCTTCCGCTTTGTCCCGCCTTATGGTGACGTAAAGATTGTCATATTCAATATCGCCGCGCATAGTGTCCTCCCTTATTGATTAAATAATTATACCACAAAAAAACCTTTATTCAAAGAAAATTATACGGCTTTTGGGTCTTTATATTTTGAAAAATATGTGAATGGCGCTTCACAATTAAAAAGCTCCGCCCTTTTACTGATTTTAAAAATAACCGTACCTCTTTCGGTAAGCCGCTATAAACGAAACCGAAACTATAAGCGAGGCAACTTCGGCAAAGCATATTGCCGACCAAACGCCGTCAACGCCCAAAAACAGTGGCACGAGCAAGACCGAGCCCACCTGAAACACAAGCGTGCGCAGAAATGAAATAAGCCCCGAAATAAGCCCGTTGTTCAGCGCCGTGAAGAGCGCGGAGGCAAAAACGCTGACGCCCGTTACAAGAAACGAGGCGAAATATATTCTAAGCCCGCACAAAGTCATATCATAAAGTTCGCCTTCGAACCCGAACATCTTCACAAACAGCGGCCCGCACGATTCCACTATAGCCACGATAAGTAAACCCGCCGAGGCCATTATTATAAAACTTTTTTTGCAGAGGTTGCGAAGCTCTTCCCTGTTCCCCGCACCGTAATTAAAGCCTATAAGCGGCGCACAGCCCACGGAATATCCCATAAACACCGAGAAAAATACCATTATAAGATAGCCTATCGCACCGTATGCGGATACGCCTGCGTCACCGTCCACAAAACGCTTCATCTGATAATTATAGAGGAATATCACCACAGCCGTAGAAACGTTTGAGAAAAATTCCGACGAACCGTTAGTTACCGATCTTACCAAAGCTTTGCCGTAGAATTTTGTCCTTGTAAGCCGTAACAAGCTGCTGTTTTTTCTTACGAAATAAATTACGGGGAAAATTCCGCCGAAAATCTGACTTGACGCCGTTGCCGCGGCGGCGCCCGCAAGCCCCCCAACCGAACCAGGCGACGAACACGGCGTCCAGCACCATATTCAAAACTCCCGCACCCGCCGTGACGTAAAGACCGAGGCGGGGTTTTTCGGCGGTGACGAAAAAGCTTTGAAATACGTTTTGCAGTATAAAAAAGGGTTGAGCGCCCAAAAGCACCCTGCCGTACAGAACGCAATTTTCATATGTGCGGCCTTCGGCGCCCACAAGGCGGGCAAACGGCGGCACAATGAATTGTCCCGTGACGGCAAATATTACGCCTATACCCGCCGTGACGTATACAAGCATGGAAAAATATGCGTTAGCGCGCTGTTTATCGCCCTCGCCCAAAGTTTTGGATACAAGCGCACTGCCGCCCGTACCCATCATGAAGCCCACCGCACCCATTACTATTACAAGAGGCATGACGTAATTTATAGCGGCGACCGTTTCAGGACCGACAAAATTAGAAACGAACAATCCGTCTACTACGCTGTAAACGCTTACAAACACCATCATTACAATTGACGGTGTGACAAACATAAATAGTTTTTTGTAATTGAAATGTTCGGATAACTGAATTCTCATAATGCCACGCTTTGAAGCCACGTTAATAAAATAAAAGCGCTGCGG
>CAZQNK010000039.1:0-13104 GCA_964594955.1 uncultured Clostridia bacterium
CCGCAGGGACGGTGAGCTCTTACCTCGCCATTCCAACCTTACAGCCATCAGGCTGCGGTATATTTCTGTTCACTTTCCTTGAAGTCGCCTTCTCCTGTCGTTAGCAGGCACCCTTGCCCTGCGATGCTCGGACTTTCCTCACGCCGCTTTCACGGCCCGCGACCGTATAATTAACTCAAATCTTCTTTATTTTAACACACAATATAAAAAATAATCAACTAAATTTACTTTTGATATTGATTTTTGGAAAAATATAATTTACAATATATAAGAGCATTTGCAATGCGCGGGCGCGTATGCCATTAAAAAGCTTTTTGAGGAGATTATATTATGAAAAAGACAAAGATTATTTGTACTCTCGGACCTGCAAGCGATGACGAAAGCATTCTTTCCGACCTCATCGACGCGGGAATGAACGTGGCAAGACTGAATTTTTCACACGGGACGCATGAAGAACATGCCGCAAAAATTGCAATGATTAAGAGGGTTCGTGAAAGAAAGAAGGTTCCCCTTCCCATAATGCTGGACACAAAAGGACCCGAATTCAGAATTAAAACTTTTGCGGACGGAAAAATTAATTTAAAAGACGGCGATCCCTTTACCTTTACCACTGAGGATATAATCGGCGATAAGACTAAAGTTTCCGTTTCTTTTGATGGAATATGCGAACAGATGTTCCCCGGTGATAAGATTTTGCTGAACAACGGACTTATGGTTTTTGAAGTTGTCAAGGTTGAAAAACCCAACGTTATCTGCAAGACGGTCATCGGCGGCGAACTTTCCAACAGAAAGTCTATGTTCTTCCCCGATAAAGAGCTGGATATGGTTTACCTGTCCGAACAGGACAAAGCGGATATAAAGTTCGGCGTGGAACAGGGCGTGGATTTTATCGCTTGTTCGTTTGTTTCAAAAGCTCAGGACGTAATCGACGTAAGGAACTGGTTGAGAAAGTGCGGTTCACCCGACGGGGAAATAGATATTATTGCAAAAATCGAGAGCCGCGCGGGCGTAAACAACCTTGAATCCATAATAGACGCGAGCAACGGCATCATGGTTGCGAGGGGCGATTTGGGCGTTGAAGTCCCCTTTGAAGAGTTGCCCGGCATACAGAAAAAGATGATAAATACCTGCCGCATACGCGGAAAGCGCTCTATCACCGCAACGGAGATGTTGGAATCAATGATAAAACAGCCCCGCCCGACAAGAGCGGAAATTTCCGACGTTGCCAACGCCGTTTATGACGGTTCATCCGCGATAATGCTTTCCGGTGAAACCGCGGCGGGCGCCTACCCCGTTGAAGCCGTAAAGGCGATGGCGAGAATTGCCGAACAAGCAGAATCTAACACCAACTATATTTCACATATAGACGAAAAGGAATACAGAATTACAAGGCTTTCCGAAGCGCTGTCCCACTCCGCCTGCACGCTGGCGCAGGACATAGGAGCGAAAGTTATAGTGGTATGTACAAGAACGGGCGGTACGGCTAGAACGGTTTCAAGATTCCGCCCCATGATTGATATTATAGGTATGACCACCGACGAGAGGGCATACAGAAAGCTTGCTTTAAGCTGGGGCGTTATACCCGTAATGAGCGAGGAATTTTATTCGGTTGACGTGCTTTTCCACTATGCAAAGCGCGCGGCGATAGATACGGGTATAGTCAAAAAGGGCGACACAATAGTCCTTACGGGCGGCACGCCCAACGGCAAGAGCGGAAACAGCAACCTTATAAACGTTGAAACCGTATAATATTTTAATAGATTAAAAATGCGAGGCAGCGATTTGCCCCGCATTTAATTATTTTATTAAATTTTGCGGCGCGGAATAATTCCGCGCCGCAAAATTCTTTTTTCCAGCTTCTAAACAATGTATGCCTTATTTGTTTATTTTAATCGGCTTCCTTTACTTCGCCCGCCTCCGCTTCTTCTTTACCTCCCGCTTAGCGGGAGGTTTTTTTACATCAAAGAGCGCGGCACCTTTGAAAAGATGCCGCGTTCTCAGAGAGAATATGAAAAAAAGTTGAGTGTATGTCGTAATTCATGACTTTGGAAGTTTTCCCTCCCTCCGTCGATTACATGAACTATTATAGCCGCCGTTTGTGTTGAAAATATGATAAATAAAAGAAAAAATCAATTTCTGTATTTCATATAAATTTTCTCGGCGGTGCCGAGCCCGTCCGCGGCTGAACTTGTTATTCCTCCCGAATAGCCGCTTCCCTCACCGCAGGGATAGAAACCCTTTAAAGATATGCTTTCACCGTCTTGCGTGCGCAAAATTTTTACCGGCGATGAAAAACGGCTTTCCACTCCCGTTAAAATTGCGTCGGGGCAGGCAAAGCCTTTTAAACGCCTGTCCATATCGGGAATAGCCGTCCTCAAAGCTTCTACGGCTACGGACGGCAAAACTTCTTCAAGGGGCGCAAATACGGTTCCCGACAAATAGCTTGGAAGAACAGAGCCGAATTGCGAGGAAGTTCTGCCGCGCAACAGGTCGCCAACAAGCTGGACGGGGGCTTTATAATCCGAACCGCCCGCATAATAGGCGCGCCGTTCTAAATCACGCTGAAATTCCATACCGCCAAAAAGACCGTAACCGAAATCTTCGCGCTTCATCTGCACCATAAGCGCCGAATTGGAATTAACGCCGCTACGCGAATAAAGGCTCATGCCGTTTGTCACCACGCCGCCCTCTTCGCTTGCGGAGGGAATGACGACCCCGCCCGGGCACATACAGAACGTAAAGACCGTACGGTCATGTGCGTGCGAAACAAGCTTATAGTCGGCGGCGGGAAGTTTATCATAGTTTTTTCCGTACTGCGCAAACCCAATTTCGCTTGCAAGGTGCTCAATGCGCACGCCTACGGCAAAATCTTTCGCCTCCATTTCAACCCCGCTACTTGCAAGCATTTCAAACGTATCACGGGAAGAATGTCCGAGCGCGGCGACAGCGCACTCCGTTTCAAATTCGGTATACTCTCCTGTTTTTGTGTTTTTTAAAATCAAGGAACGCAAAGCGCCGTCCCCGTTTTTTTCAAAACCTATAAACCGGGTGTTGAAAAGATATTTTCCGCCGTTATCTTCCACAAAGGCGCGGATATTTTTTAGAACGCCGTACAGCCTGTCGCTGCCTATGTGCGGCTTATTGAGATATAAAATTTCCTTTGGCGCGCCGAACCGTGCAAAAATTTCAAGCACGTCGCGGTTAAGCCCGTCGTGCGTCTGAGTATTCAGCTTTCCGTCCGAAAAGGCGCCCGCGCCTCCCTCGCCGAACTGCACGTTTGAATTTACGTTTAAAATTCGTTCAGAGAAAAATTTATCGGTCGTCGCCTTTCTTTCTTCCACGCGCTCGCCACGCTCGATAATTACAGGCGCAAAACCGTGTTCCACCAAACGGACGGCGCACATAAGCCCTGCGGGGCCGCTGCCTATGACGGCAACCGAGGGCGGATTTTTAAGTTTTTCAAACTCCCTTTCCGGCTCGGTTTCATTCTGTGCGGAAAAAGCTATCGAATATACCCAATGAATATTGTTTTTGTCGCGCGCATCCAAGGATTTTTTGAGGATTTTGAAGTATTTGCAGTCCCGCCCCGATTTTTTGCGCGCAACTTCAAGAAGTTTGCTTTCACTTTCGCAAATATTAAGTTTTACGTTGTCAAGACGCGTTATCATATTCGTTTCAAAATTGAGTCGGCAACCGCCATGCCGCTTGTAAACGCCCATTGAAGATTATAACCGCCGCAATCGCCGTCTACGTCCAGAATTTCGCCCGAAAAAAACATATCGGGCGATATTTTGCTTTCAAGCCCGTCAGTGATTTCAGTCATTTTTATACCGCCGCGCGTCACCTGCGCATAGTCAAAGCCGAGCGTTCCCGTGACGGGAAGAGTGAAATTTTTCAATGTCCGAACTATGTTTTTATCGTCGTTGCCCGCGCGAGAGATTATCGCCCTGCCTATCTGATTGTGCAGCGTACCCGACAAAAGCGAGGACGATTCACAACCCGTTTTTCTGCGTAGAGATAAATTTTCAAGAATAGTTTCAGGCGGGATATCGGGCAAAAATTCGAGAGACAGCGAAGCGTTTTTTACGTCGGTAACGTACGACGAAATATAAAAAATTGCGCTGCCCGAAACGCCGTAATCGGTGAAAATTACGTCGCCGCGCTCTTCCTTTAAGGCTTGTCCGCCGGAAAATGCCGTAACCTTACAATCGGCGCGGATACCCTTTAAATTTTTAATGAATTTTGTTTCCGTCTTTAACTGCACAAGCGAGGGATAAAGCGGCGTGAGCGTATGACCGAAGTCGGTCGCAAGGCGGTAGGACGTGCCGTCTGTTTTGAATTGTTTAGCCGCCTTGCCGCCCGTGGCAAGCACGACGAAACGCGCGGTATAGGTTGAATTGCCCTCAACTTCATAGCCGCACCCAATCTTTTTCAGTCCCGTAATTTTTTCTCCGAGAGAAAGGAAAACGCCGCCGCGTTTTAACGAAGCCGTCAGATTATCAACCAAAGCGGAAGCCTGTCTGCCCGCGGGGTAGATCCTGCCCCTTTCATCTGCGGTAAAAAGGCAATCAAAAAGACGCGACGCGGAGAACGGATCGGCACAGGCAATCTTTTCGGCAAGGCCGACGTTCCCGCCGTGATAATGGGAACGTGACATTTCGAGATTGGAGATGTTGCCCTGACCGTTACCTGCTGCGGCAAGCTTTTTGCCGAGCCTGTCGCCCGCGTCAACGAGCATTATTTTTAAATTTTTACGGCTTTTTGAAAGCCATACGGCGCAGGCAAGTCCGGAAGCGCCTCCGCCGATTATAATTACGTCGTATTCCATTACACCTATTTTATTACAAAGCAACGCAAACTGTCAACCTTTAAATTCGCACAATATGCGCTCAAGCTTTTCAAGGTGAATTTTTTCGTCTTCGACAATGCGTGAAATAATTGAACGGACCCGACCGTTCACAAGACATTTAAGCATTTTTGTATATGAAGCGATTGCATAGCGTTCGCCACGGATATCGTCTTCAAGCATGTGGCGGAGCGACGACGAATATGTGACGTACTTTGCGGAATAAAAATTAAAGCCCGTCATTGGATATTGCGCAAAAACGGGAGTTGCGCCGAGAGCAAGTATCGCAGAACCGAGAAGATTAAAATGGCGCATTTCACTAACCGATATGCCGGTAAGCAAATCGGCAATTTCCTTATGTCCCTCCTTTTCAAAAAAGAAGGCGTGATATACATATTGAAGGATAGTATTTAATTCACTCTGCGGGGAAGCGTACGCCGGGGAAATAATTCTTAAACTGTATACGTCCGGACACAGTCCGTCGGTTGTGGGATAGGGTTTATCAACGGCTACGGGCATTGGCATTTTCATTCACCTCTATATATCAAAATATTCGGTTAAGCCCGTCCAAAGTGATTATATCAGACCAAAATTTAAGTTAAAAAAAGGTATTTATGTTACGCATAGTACTATGTAAAATTAATTTAATAAGCAAAAAAGCGGCTTATGCCGCTTTTCATTTTTTGAGTATTGATTTTAAAAACTGACCCGTATAGCTCTTTTCGACTTGTGAAACGGTTTCGGGAGAGCCTGTCGCAACAACCGTACCGCCCTTATCGCCGCCTTCGGGGCCGAGATCGATTATCCAATCGGCACATTTAATTACGTCAAGATTGTGCTCTATTACTACAACAGTATTCCCTCCGCTTCTAAGCCTTGTTATTATCTTGATAAGCTTATCCACGTCATAACTGTGCAGCCCCGTCGTAGGTTCGTCAAGGATATAGAAAGTTTTGCCCGTACTGCGCTTGGATAACTCGGTTGCAAGCTTTACCCTTTGCGCTTCGCCGCCCGAAAGAGTTGTAGCGCTTTGTCCCAATTTTATATATCCCAAACCCACGTCGCATAACGTTGCAAGCTTATTATAGATAGAAGTTACGGGTTTGAAGAATTCCGCCGCCTCTTCCACCGTCATTTCAAGAACGTCAGATATGGATTTCCCCTTATACTTTACGTCCAGAGTTTCACGGTTGTAACGCTTTCCGCCGCACACCTCGCAAGGGACGTAAATATCGGGGAGAAAGTGCATTTCAATCTGGATTATTCCGTCGCCCTGACAGTGTTCGCACCTGCCGCCGGCAACGTTGAATGAAAATCTTCCGCTTTTATACCCCTTTGCTTTTGCGTCGGGCGTAGTTGCAAAAAGTTCCCTGATCATTGTAAACACACCCGTGTAAGTTGCGGGATTGGAGCGCGGCGTTCTGCCTATCGGCTGTTGGTCGATTGCTATTACTTTATCGAAATATTCAAGACCTTCTATTTTACCGAATTTACCTGCGATCTGACGAGCGCCGTTAAGTTTATTGGCAAGATAGGGATAGATAATTTCATTGACAAGGCTGGATTTACCGCTGCCCGAAACGCCCGTAACCGCCGTTATGAGTCCGACAGGAATCTCAACGGAGATATCTTTAAGATTATTTTGCTTACAGCCGCTTACTTTAAGCCACCTTCCGTCCGGTTCGGTACGGATATCGGGCACTTCTATCTTTCTTCTGCCTGAAAGGAAATCGCCCGTTATGGAGCGCGGTTCATTCATAATATCTTCCACGGTACCGCACGCCACGACTTCACCGCCGTGAACGCCCGCCTTGGGCCCTATATCCACGATGTAATCGGCAGCGCGCATAGTGTCCTCGTCATGTTCAACAACTATCAAAGTGTTGCCCAAATCGCGCAGCCCTATGAGGGAATTTAAAAGTTTTAAATTATCGCGTTGGTGAAGCCCGATGCTCGGTTCGTCCAAAATGTATAAAACACCCGTAAGCGCGCTGCCTATCTGCGTTGCAAGCCTTATGCGCTGGCTTTCACCGCCCGAAAGAGTTGCAGCGCTTCGGGATAAAGTCAGATAACCCAACCCGACGTTCTGTAAAAAGCTTATGCGGTTGTCTATTTCCTTTATAATGCTGTCTGCGATTAGATGCTCCGTCTTTCCGAAGAAGGAAAAATCCGAAAAAGATTTTAAATCGTCAACGGACATATCGCAAACTTCCACAATATTTTTACCGCCTACCGTCACGGCGAGCGCCTCTTTTTTAAGCCTCTTGCCGCGGCAGGCGGGACAGTCGGAAGTACGCATATAGCGTTCTATATCCATTTTTACACTATCGGATGAGGTTTGGTTGTATCTGCGCTGTAAATTAGCGGCAAAGCCCTCCCACGCCGTTTTATAACTGCCCGTAAAGTGATATGCGTTGTAAGCAAGCTCAATCTTTTCCCCGCCGTTGCCGTACATGAGCATATCGTAGATTTCTTTGGGGAGTTCGGAAACAGGCACGTCGAGAGAAAAGCCGTACACTTTTGCAAGCGACGTTATATACATCTGGGTCATGGCGGAAGAATCAAGGTTCCAGCCGCTCAACTTTATTGCCCCCTCGCGCAGAGTCTTGCTTTTATCTGGACAAATCAGGTCGGGGTCGACCACCTGCTTAAATCCAAGCCCAGAACATTCGGGACATGCGCCCCAAGGTGTGTTGAACGAGAAAAGACGGGGCTCTATCTCTTCAATGGAAACACCGCAGTCGGGACAGGCATAGTTTGCGGAATAAAGTTCTTCATTGCCCTCGCAATCAATGACGACAAGCCCGTCGGCAAGTTTTAAAGCCGCTTCTAAACTGTCGGTAAGGCGCTTTAAAACGCCCTCTTTTATGACAAGCCTGTCCACCACGACCGAAATATTGTGTCGGATATTCTTTTCAAGGCGAATATCTTCCTGCAAGTCGTAAATTATACCGTCCGCCTTGACGCGGGCGTAACCGCTCTTTTTATAGGAGGCAAGTTCCTTTACAAACTCCCCCTTTTTCCCGCGAAACGTGGGGGCTTCAACCATTATCTTACTGCCCTGCGGCATCAGCATTACCCTGTCGGCAATTTCGTCGACGGATTGCCTTCTTATCTCTCTGCCGCAATTAGGGCAGTGCGGTATACCGACGCGCGCAAATAAAAGGCGGAAATAATCATAAATTTCCGTAACGGTGCCCACGGTCGAGCGCGGGTTGTGCGAGGTCGTCTTCTGGTCGATGGAAATTGCGGGGGAAAGACCGTCGATAAGCTCTACATTGGGTTTTTCCATCTGACCGAGGAATTGGCGGGCATAGGAAGAAAGACTTTCTATATACCGCCTCTGCCCCTCGGCAAATATCGTGTCGAAAGCCAAAGTGGACTTGCCGCTGCCCGAAAGCCCCGTAAACACAGTGAGAGTGTTGCGGGGAATATGAACGTCTATGTTTTTTAAGTTGTTTTCTTTTGCGCCTTTGACGTAAATTTCTTCTTTCATGATTTTTTGGACTTCAATAATTTCTTTTTTAATTCGGAAATGGTATCCCTTATTTCAATTGCCCGCTCAAAATCGAGCTGGGAAGAGGCGACTTTCATTAAAGCTTTCAGCTTTTCAATCTCCTGCGGGATATCCGCAAGCTTGATATCGTCGCCTACGCTCTTTTTGCCCGTTATACCGATGGAGTTTTTAACTTCCTTTATAATGGTTTTCGGCACTATTCCGTGCGCCTTATTGTAATCGGTCTGTATTTTGCGGCGGCGGTTCGTTTCGTCGATCGCCCTCTGCATACTGCCCGTTATCGTATCGGCGTACATTATTACCCTGCCTTCGGAATTTCGCGCCGCCCTGCCTATCGTCTGGACAAGCGAGGTTTCACTCCTCAAAAAGCCCTCTTTATCGGCGTCGAGTATAGCAACAAGCTTGACTTCGGGCAAATCAAGTCCCTCCCTTAAAAGGTTTATGCCGCATAGAATATCGAATTCCCCGCTGCGCAGACCGTTTATTATATCTATTCTTTCCAAAGTGTCAATGTCACTGTGCATATACCGCACTTTAAGCCCGTGTTCCTTTAAAAAGTCCGTAAGGCTTTCCGCCATGCGCTTTGTAAGCGTAGTCACAAGCACTCGCCCGCCCGAAAATATCGTCTTCTTCGCCTCGCCGAGAAGGTCGTCTATCTGCGTCTTTGTGGGGCGGACGTCAACTTCGGGATCAACGAGCCCCGTGGGGCGTATAAGCTGTTCCACCACGTTGCCCGCCTGCGACATTTCGTATGGCGCGGGCGTTGCTGAAACGCAAATGAGCTGGGGAACGCGCTCGTCAAATTCTTCAAAAGTCAAAGGCCGATTGTCGTAAGCGGCTTTCAGGCGGAAGCCGTAATTCACAAGATTTTCCTTGCGCGAGCGGTCGCCGCGGTACATGGCGCGTATTTGCGGTATCGTCATATGGCTTTCGTCAATAAATACGAGAAATTTGCCCGCCGGGAAGTAATCCAAAAGGGTAAACGATGGTTCGCCCGCACTTCTGCCGTCAAAGTAACGGCTGTAATTTTCAATGCCGCTGCAATAGCCGATCTCGCGCATCATCTCTAAATCGTAAGTGGTACGCTGTTCCAGCCGCTCCGCCTCCAGAAGTTTCCCTTCGTCACGGAAGGCTTTCACTTCGTCGTTTCTGTCGCGCTCTATCATGGACAGCGCGTTCTGCATTTTTTCAGAACCGACGGCGTACTGGCTGGCGGGAAATATGAGAACGTGTTTCAGCTCCGAAACAATTGTGCCCGTGAGCGCGTCCTCTTCGCAAATTCTGTCTATTTCGTCCCCGAAAAACTCTACGCGCACGGCAATTTCAGAGTTGCTTGCGGGGAAAATTTCCACCGTATCGCCGCGGACGCGGAAGGATGAACGCTGAAAATCTATATCGCGGCGGACATACTGAATTTCAACAAGGCGGCGGATAAGGTCGTCGCGCTCCAACTGCATAGCCGGACGCAGTGAAATTGCAAGACGGAAATATTCTTCGGGCGCGCCCAAACCGTAAATGCAGCTTACGGAAGCGACTACTATGACGTCCTCCCTTTCGCCGAGCGAACTTGTTGCGGAGTTGCGAAGTTTATCAATCTCGTCGTTTAAACTCATATCCTTTTCAATATAGGTATCGGTAGAGGGGATATAACTTTCGGGCTGATAATAGTCGTAATAGCTGACGAAATATTCAACGCGGTTATTGGGGAAAAATTCTTTAAATTCGTTGCACAGCTGGGCGGCAAGAGTCTTGTTATGGGCGATTACAAGTGTGGGGCGGTTCACGTTTTTAATGACGTTAGCCATGGTAAACGTTTTGCCGCTGCCCGTAACGCCCACAAGCACCTGCGTGCGGATTCCGTCTAAAACGCCCTCCGTAAGGCTTTCAATAGCGGCGGGTTGGTCGCCCGTCGGTTCAAATTTTGAGTGCAACTCGAATTTCATAATGTATGTAGATTATACTCTTTTTATTAATTATTTACAACAAATTAACACTTAAAATGCAGTTTGATAAAGACTTTCGCCTCTTTGATAAATATAAACATATGTTTTAAATAACGCTCGAACGCAAATTTAGGCGGCGCGAAATTCAGAAATTTCACGCCGCCTTTTTCATTTATTTAATTTATAAATTTCAGGATAATTTTTCAAGCAATTTCAGATCAATGCCCTTGTCGCCGATTTTAATTATTTCAACCTTGACGGTATCGCCGATATTAACTACATCCTCCACCTTTTCAACGCGCTTATCGGAAAGCTTTGAAATGTAAATCATGCCGTCCTTGCCGGGGGCAAATTCAACAAATGCGCCGAAGGTGAGAATTCTTACTACCGTTCCCACGAACATGTCGCCCACTTCGGGATCGTGCGCGATGGAAAGCACGATAGCCTTTGCGCGCTCCGCATTCTCGATAGGACCCATTGTGGAGATATAGCCCCTGCCGCTGTCGTCGTCGTTGAACTCGATATTGGTGCCCGTTTCCTCCATAATCTTCTTGATGACAGAGCCCTTGCTGCCGATAACGTCGCCGATTTTTTCGGGGTCGATGGCAAAGCCGATAATCTTGGGAGCATATTTTGAAAGAGCGGGAGCAACTTCGGGCACACATTCGGTCATTTTTGAGAGAATGAACTGTCTGCCTTCATTCGCCTGATTGATTGCGGTGTGCATAATCTCTTCCGAAATGCCCTTTATCTTAATATCCATCTGGATAGCGGTTATGCCCTTTGTGGTTCCCGCAACCTTGAAGTCCATATCGCCGAGGAAGTCTTCAAGTCCCTGAATATCGGTCAAAACCTTGAATTCGCCCGTTTCCTGATTTTTGATAAGCCCCATTGCAACGCCCGCTACGGGCGCTTTTATAGGCACGCCGGCATCCATAAGCGCCATTGTGGAACCGCAAACGGACGCCATAGAAGATGAACCGTTGGACGAAAGGATGTCGTTCACGACGCGGATAGCGTAAGGGAAAGATTCTTCGTCGGGAAGTACGGGAATAAGCGCGCGCTCTGCAAGGGCGCCGTGACCGATCTCGCGTCTGCCGGGGGAACGGAGCGCTTTGGCTTCGCCCGTGCAATAGCCGGGGAAGTTGTATTGGTGCATATATCTTTTATAAGTTTCCTCGTCAAGACCTTCAAGCTTTTGCGCTTCGCCGAGCATTGCAAGCGTGCAGGTTGTAAGGGTCTGGGTTTGTCCTCTTGTAAATACCGCCGAACCGTGTACGCGGGGAAGAACCCCTCTTTCGCACCAAATGGGGCGCACGTCTTTAAGACCTCTGCCGTCGGGGCGGATGCCCTTATCGAAAATCTTTGCGCGAACCTTTTCTTTGGTGAGGTAATAAAGGCTGTCCTTTATCTCGCGAGTGTTTTCGGGATAAATTTCAGCGAAGTGTTCAAGAATTTCGGCTTCGGCTTCGTTCTGCCTCTTCTCCCTTTCCTGTCTGTCGAAAGTATCAATAGCCCAATCGATCTTTTCGCTTGCGTATTCGCGTACGGTTGCGTCAAGTTCTTCGGGAATGTGATAAAGTTCGATTTCCTTTTTGGTTTTACCCACAACGGGAACGATTTCCGTTTCAATATATTCGCAGATCTTCTGAATTTCAGCCTGTCCGAACATAATTGCGTTTACCATTTCGTCATTGGAAACTTCTTCGGCGCCCGCTTCTATCATGAGGATAGCGTCCTTTGTGCCCGCAAGGTTGAGGTGAATTCTCGACTTGGCGCGTTGCGCAAGATCGGGGTTGATGACGTACCGACCGTCAACAAGTCCTACCACAACCGAACCCGTGGGACCCGCCCAAGGGATATCGGAAATTGCAAGCGCAACGGAAGAACCGATCATGGCAAGGGGTTCGGGAGAAACGTCGGGCTCAACCGAGATTGCCTGCGCCGTTACAACTACATCGTTGAAAAATCCCTTGGGGAAGAGCGGACGGAGGGGTCTGTCAATGAGCCTTGCGGTGAGGATAGCCTTATCGCTTGCCCTGCCTTCGCGCTTTTTGAAGCCGCCGGGGATTTTGCCGATAGAGTACATCTTTTCTTCATAGTCTACCTGAAGGGGGAAGAAATCTATGCCGTCGCGGACGGTTTCCGACATACATACGGAAACCAACACAGCCGTTTCACCGCATCTTACGACGCAGGAACCGTTGGTTTGTTCGGCATATTTGCCTGTTTCGATAACGACCTGTCTGCCGCCTATCGTGAGTGTGAATTGTTTGAAATTTGTCAAATTTGTCATTACTTTCTACCTTTTCCTAATTTCTTGTGCCCACGGCGCCCGCCGTGAACGAATAAAAACGAAAAGAGCGGATAAAAAGTCCGCTCTTTACACTTTACTTTCTTAAACCAAGAGCAGCAACGATTGCGCGGTATCTTTCGATATCCTTGCTCTTTAAATAATCCAAAAGACCGCGACGGCGACCTACCATTTTAAGAAGACCGCGGCGCGAGTGATTGTCGTGAATATGCTCTTTAAGGTGTTCGTTAAGGTGATTGATTCTTTCGGTAAGAAGGGCAATCTGCACTTCGGGTGAACCTGTATCGCCTTCCTTTAAAGCGTACTTTGCGATAATTTCGGACTTTTCCATTTAAATTTATCCTCCCATGGAATTAATTTGCGGGCAACAAAGTCGGGCGTGGAGTATTCGCACCGCTTTGTAGCCGTAACAATAATATTTTAACATAGTAAAACCGAATTGGCAAATATTTTATACACAATTTTTTAAAATAATATTCAAAAC
>CAZQNK010000040.1:0-12104 GCA_964594955.1 uncultured Clostridia bacterium
GACGTGCATTTCGTCAAACAGTTTTTTAAAGTCCCTGCCTGCGGCGCGCTCCGCATAGGCAAGCTTTGTGGGACGAATACCCGTTAGCGCGCCCCAAGGGAGCTCGCCCTTTACGGGCGCAAGAACTTTATAAAAGGCGAGTTTTGCGGCTCTTTTTGCGGCGCGGCGGAAGATAATTTCATCATCCTCCTTACATTCGTCCTCAAAGTCGTAGAATGAGCCGCCATATTCTATTGAATTTAAAATTTTTCCGTCCGAACAGGATATATAATGGGTAAATTCCTCGTCCTCGCACCCGAAAGCGCGAAGGACGTCCATTATTTCGGGGCGGAGATATTCACTGTTTGTATTTAGCATATTGACCGTATTCTTAATTTATATCATAAGCGGGCGAACATATTAAATTTACGTTCGTAATCCAAAGTTGTATCGTCCCCGTGACCGCAATAGACCTTATAATCGCCGTCAAGCGAAAACAGTTTTTTAAGACTGTTTACGAAAGCTTTCATATCGCCCGTGGGGAGATCGGTTCTGCCTATGCTGCAACGGAAGAGCGTATCGCCCGAAAAGAGGTTGTTTTCCGCAATATAGCACATGCCGCCCGCGGTATGCCCCGGCGTGGCGACGGCAAGAAAATCAATGCCGCAGAGGGTAAATTTTTCGCCGTCCTTTAACGTGCGGGAAATTTTGAATTCCGGGATATACACGCCGCCGAAAATTTCAGTATTGTCCGGACTGAAAATAAAATCCCTTTCTTTTTCGCCGCAAAAAATCTGCACGTCTTTATCAAAAAAAGCTCCGCATCCGCCCACATGGTCAAAGTGACCGTGAGTGAGAAGGACATACTTACATTCAAGCCCTTTTTGGGCGCAGATATCCGCAATCCTCGGCTGGGCGGGGTCTATGACGACGGCGTTTTTATTGTCCTGCGTTAAAATATATGAATTGCTTGCAAAGCCGCACGGCTCTATTTTATATACTTGCATTTTAAAAATCAATTGGTGGTTCTGTAGACGTCTATCACGTGTTTATCTTTTTTAATGCGGTTTACAAGGAGATCGATATCCGAACGCTTATTCAGCTTTACGCGGATATCCAGCTCGGCAAGCTTATCCTTGTTTACCCTGCCGTTGATCTGCGTCATCGAAAGGTGCATGGCGGTTATCTCCGCCACGACAAAAGCAGTTAATCCGTCGTAGTTGTCAGCGATAATCTTTATGCCCGCAATAAATTCGCTTGCTACATCGCCCGTCCACTGCGCGGGTTGCAGACGGTTCTCGTCCAGATCTTTTAGGTTAGGACAGTCCGAACGGTGAACTATGACGCCCCTGCCGTGTGAGACGAAACCTATAATATCGTCGCCCGGCACGGGATTGCAACAGTGTGCGAAGCGCACCAAAAGCCCGCCTTCCCCCTTTATCGTTACCGTGCTTGCGGGGGTGTTCCTCAACTTTGTGTCTATTGTTTCGGCAGGTTTGGGGATTTCCTTTTTATAATAGTCTATCAGCTTGAAAATAACCTGATTTACGCTTACCGCACCGTAGCCGACGGAAGCCATCATCTCATTAACGGAGCTGAAAACAAGTCTGTTGGAAAGTTTTTTAAAGGAAGTTTCAGTCAGAATATCGTCAAGTTTATAACCCCTGCGCTTTGCTTCGGCTTCGAGCATGGCTTTGCCCTTGACGACGTTCTCCTCCTTCATTTCCTTTTTGAAATATTGTCGAATTTTTGCACGGGCGGAACCCGATTTTACGAAACGAAGCCAATCCCAAGAGGGACCCCTGCCGTTGTTTTGCGTAAGAATTTCAACCACGTCGCCCGTATGCAGGGTGGAGTTGAGCTGAACGATTCTGCCGTTGACCTTGGCGCCCATACATTTGTTGCCAACCTCCGAGTGAATTGCATACGCAAAATCTACGGGAGTGGCTTCGAGCGGAAGGGATATGACCTTGCCGCGCGGAGTAAACACAAGAAGCTCGTTATCGTATAAGTCGTTTTTAAGGCTGTCCACGAACTCCTTTGACTCGTCAACGCTGCCCTGCCAATCCATTACATCGCGTATCCAGGACAAACGGGCGTCAAAGTTGTTTTCACCCGTTTTATTTTCCTTATACTTCCAATGCGCCGCGATGCCGTATTCAGCCATTTTGTGCATTTCAAAGGTGCGGATCTGGATTTCGAAGAACTGGCCGAAGTTTGTCACCACCGTAGTGTGCAGCGACTGGTACATATTGCGCTTGGGGGTAGCGATGTAGTCCTTTATTCTGCCGGGCACGGGTTTCCACTGCTTGTGGATTTTACCCAAAATTTCATAACATTCTTCCGTAGTATTGACTATGACGCGGACGGCGGTCAGGTCGTAAATTTCGTCAAGAGTCTTGTTTTGGTTTTTCATCTTGCGGTAGATGGAATAGAAATGCTTAGGCCTGCCCGAAACTTCTCCCTTTATATTGCTTTCATCGAGGATGTTCTTTATCTGCTGAACTACGAAATCCACAAATTCCTTGCGTTGCTTCAACTCCTGATGAATATTGGTGACAAGATATTCATATGATTCGGGATCGAGATATTTAAGACAAAGGTCTTCAAGCTCGCACTTGATTTGCGAAATACCCAACCTGCCGGCAAGTGGGGTGAAAATTTCCAACGTTTCCTTGGCAATGCGTTGCTGGCGCTCGTTTGAAAGAAAATTCAAAGAGCGCATGTTATGCAGTCTGTCGGCAAGTTTTATGATTATTACCCTTACGTCGTTCGCCATGGCGACGAAAATCTTTCTGAAATTTTCAGCGTCCTCCTCTTCATGCGAACGAAAAGTGATTTTATCGAGCTTGGTGACCCCCTCCACAAGCGTCATTATTTCCGTGCCGAATCTGCGGCGGATATCCTCATCGGTAGCGTCCGTATCCTCTATTACGTCATGCAGAAAGGCGGCCGCAACCGAAGGTGTATCCATTCCGAGGTCGATAAGTATCTCCGCAACGGCGCAGGGATGGGTAAAATACGGCTCGCCCGACGCGCGTTTTTGCCCCTTGTGCATCAATTCGGCGTAGTCGTAAGCCTGAAAAAGAAGTTTCGCATCTTCTTCGCTGTAATTTTTTTTGATTTTTTCGAGAACGGTCATATTTTCCCCTGTATTGTCCGGACTTCAACGTATAGCGGAGAATTATTTAAATTGCTTTTAACGCCGCGGTAAACGGTGATTTTTCCGCCTTCAAAGGAGAGAAGCGACAATTGTTCAAACACCTTTAACGCGAACAGCGCCTGCGTTCTGTCAATGCCGTTCAGGCTTGACGAAGCCTCCTCAGCATTTGCCCCCGCTATTACGCCCGCATCCGCAGAAACGCGCGCAAAAATTTTTAGCAAACTGTCCCTTTCGCAGGAAAGCGTTCTTATATAGGAAGCATAGCCGCTTTCCTTACAGATAAACACGTCTTTACCTTCAAGGGCGGGCAATCTTACTCCCGACGGATCGTCAAGGAATATTATCCTTCCGAACGCCGAAATATCTGCGTCCGGCTGGGGCGAAATCAATACGACGGAAGCGCCGCTCTTTGCCGCAGGAGTGAAAAGGTCTGTTTCAAATACGGCGGCGTTGGCAAATTTTTTTACGGTAGCATATTCCGAAGCGATAAAAAGCGTGCCGAAATCGTCGCAGTCGGCCATTATCTTTTCCGCCTGAGAATGCGTTATTATAACTTTATTGCAATTAACTTCAGGCAAGGCAAGGACGTTTATACCGTTCAAAGCTATGGCGTCGTAAGCGTACCTGCCCGCTTCCCCGTCGTAAATCACGTCGCGCACAAGTCCCTTTAAATATTCTTTGCCGCGGAATTGGGATATATTATATTCAAATATAAGACGCTTGGGCGCGGGGCTTTCCATAAGCTTGGAATAGCGCGCACCTCCGAAATACATAAAATCGAGAATATCGTTTCTGAAAGCCAGATGGGTTGAGGGCGTTTTGGACTGCCTTAACCGAGCCGATTCGATATCCAATTCGAACATGGGACGTTTATTGCCCACGCCGAAAGGTTCCAACATTTCAAGCTCGTGCGCGAACCTTGGAGTAAAATCCGAAGTCAACTTTCCGCAGACGTATGTTTTGGGAATGAAGTCGGCAGCCGTATACTTTTCCGTAAGATAACCGTCGAGCGCAACTTCGAGCGCTTCAAAATTTTCAAGTCTGACGCTTACGCCCGCCGCCTGTGAATGTCCGCCGTATTCTTCAAGGTAACTTTCACACGCGCGCAAGGCTTCGAAAATATTTATATTTTCAATTGAACGAGCGGAACCTTTCAGGCAATCGCCGTGCCTGACGAATAAAATTACGGGACGGCAATATTCATCGGCAAGGCGGGCCGCCACAATGCCGACAAAGCCCGTATTCCAGCCTTCATCGTACAAAAGTATGGCTTTTGTATGCGAACTTTTTTTTGCGAGCAAACTTTTTGCTCTTTTATACAATTCGTCGCAACACATTTGCCGTTCGGTATTATATGCGGTGAGTTTTGCCGAAAGTGAAACTACCTTCGCTTCGTCCGTTTCATTAAACAACTCAAGCGCGGCGCGGGCGTCGTTCATTCTGCCCGCCGCGTTTATCTTGGGCGCGACCGAAAACGAAAGCGTTTGGGAGTTAATGCCGCCTTCGACCTTGCCCGCGAACAGTGAATAGCATTTGCGGGGAGCGCTGTTAATAAGTTTAAGGCCTTCATACACTATGTCACGGTTTTCGCCCGTAAGCGGCACGCTGTCCGCAACGGTTGCAATTGCCGCAAAATCGAGATAACGATAGGCGCTTTCGCCGTTCAAGGCGCAGCCGACTTTGAAAGCGACGCCCGCGCCGCAGAGATTATCGTATATATATCCGTCGTTGAATTTGGGATTAATACATATACAGTCGGGAATATGTTCGGGGAGTTCATGGTGATCGGTTACGATAACTTCCGCACCCTGTTCCTTGATATATTCAACCTCTTTCACACAGGATATGCCGCAGTCAACGGTTATGATAAGCTGGGGAAAGTATTCCTCGAAAATCATATCTATCAATTGCTTTGAAAGCCCGTAACCGTCGCGGCGTTCGGGCACGCATAAAACGGGTTCGATACCAAAATCCCTCAGGCTGTTGCCCATTATTGTAGCCGAACATATGCCGTCCGCATCATAGTCGCCGTAGACGACCACGCACCAATCTTCATCGCGGGCGCGCGTGATGAGTTCCACCGCCTGAGACATGCCCTGCATTTTGAAGGGGGAAACAAAGTGTTCCCTTGAAGGATTTATAAATTTTATAATCTCTTCTTTTGTACGCACTCCCCTGCCGTAAAGTATTTTCACGGTATCTTCCAAAAGCCCGCACTCCGAAGCGAGCGATTTGACGATATTAAGTTGTTGTTCCGAAAATTCATATTCGGGCAAAACTTTTTTCATAAAATGACAAAAGGGCGGGTCAACCCGCCCCAAAATTTTTTTACTTTGACTGTTCGGCTTTCTTTACGGTAGGCCGAGGCTTCTTTTTGAATTTTTCGCCGATCACTCTGAACCGCGAATATACCGCAGGGGTGAACACCTGCGTGCCGTAAGCACAGGCAACAAATACCGCCAAGGCGCTGAGCACGGGAGAGATTATTGCGAGAGGCGAGAATGAACTGATTGTAAAAAGGACGAACAACAACACCGAGGCAACCGCCATCACAACCGATATATTAAAGTTGGTCATGAAAGTCTGCGAAGCGGATTTATCCACTATTTCGCAAGCGGTGAGTTTTGCAAGGTCTTCATCCTTGAAATTCTTGCGCATTTTCCCGAACAGGAAGCAACAGCCTATCATAGTCAGAACCACGGTAAGCACAGCGTACGCAAACACAGAAGTTCCTATAGGAATACGCGTTATGGATAAAAGACTTATGAAGAGCGCAAGGTTATGCACGTTGGCGAGCAAAGCGCCGAGCGCCATTGAAACTTTGTAACGTATCAGGAAGTATAAGAACTCGAATACGACTACCGACGCAAGAGCTATGCCGCCCATCATAAGCGACTTACCGCCGCCGAGAATGGTTGAATCGGTATGAACGGAGGCGCCGCTTAAATAAATGTCGCCTGTCACCTGCTTTTCTATAGCCGTCTGGATGGCTGTGCAAGCCTTATCGAGGCTGCCGTCATCAGTTCCGAGCGTGAATTTATAGACAAGCACGCCGCCGGTGGAAGTTTCCCCCCACGAGCTTATATAACTTGTTACGCCTGAGTCGGAGAAAGCGCTATCGCAAATTTCTTCAACTTTACTCTTATCGGGGAAATCAACGTATTCGTAGCTGACCGTTACAGATTTATAACCCGACCAGTCTGCGCCGTAATTGAAGTATCCGCCTGCGGTAAATTGACAAACAACGCCGATTGCTATACCCAAGGCAATAATAATGCACGAAATTATTATAAACAGGTGCATTTTAGAGGAAAACTTGAACTCAGTCTTCATCGTCGTCCACCTCCCTCTTGAACCCGCAGAAGGCAAATTTATCTTTTACGGGCGATGAAATTACATACCACATAAATCTTGTGAACCAATAAAGTACATACGACGCAAGCGACGCAAAGAAGAAAATCAATGCGCATGCGGCGATTTCGCCTATTGCAACGATGGCGATAACTGCCGAAACCACAACGAGAATTATGTGCATATCCAAAATTGCGGAAAGGGTCTTTTTATAACCCGTTTTAACTGCAGCTTGCAAAGTTCTGCCGAGTTCGGTTTCCTTGCGGATCGCTTCAAACACATAGAAGTTTGTAAACAAAAGAAGCGCAAGTCCCAAAACAGCGGTAAACAGTCCGGCGATAGAAAGCTCGATTTCGAGCAACAGAAGAGCTATAATAATTGTAAGCGCGTATATAAGAATTACAAGCGTATTTACAAGCCCCAGCTTTTTATATTTGATAAGCGAAGCAACTATAGCGGCGACAAGAATTACAAGCACCGCGACGCCGAGATAAACAGTTGCGTTTTCACCGAAAGATGAAGTAGTTGCAACCAGAGAAGTCGTATTCAAGCCGTCGGCATTGTAAGCGTTTTCAAGCGTTCCGCCGGAAATTACGGAAGAAAGCACTATCGAAACGTCTTCGGCAACGCTTTCGTCAGCCTGGAAATACATCGTTTTATCTTCAAGCGCGGCAGAGAGCGTAAAGCCCGTTGAATTTTCGCCTACGAAGAAATATGCCGTGAAATCTTCGTCGTCGGTAGTATATGCGGATATCGCTTTATTAATTTTTTCAAGTCCGTCGTCGGTAAGAACCATTTTTACGGCGCTCACGCCGCCCACGGCATAATAGTTTACGCTTTTGAAAAACGTAGCGAAATTATACTTGATGGGAATTATTGACTTTGAAGAAGAATAAGCGCTGCCGTTGCGCAAGCTGAGATCGCCGCTGTACGACAGATAAGTAAGCGTCGTGCCGAGCGAGGATAAAACGCTGCTGCGCGACGAGCTATCATAGCTTTTATACTCGGAATAACTGAATCCCGTGGGAACGGCAACTTTTATAACAAATTCGTCCTCTATACTTACGGAGTAGCTTGAATAGCCCTTTTTGCCGTAGCGCGAAGAGAGAATTTCAGCGTCTTTTTTAACGCCGTCTTTGAACGCCTGTTCCTTTGAACCCTGTTTTGAAGCCGTGGCGTCGTCGCCAAGCTTGTCCTTGTCTACATAGACGCTGCCGCGCTGAACGTAGGTGCTTTCGTACTCCTCTTTTTCCTCGGCGGTCGATTCACTGTCGTTCACAACGAAATTGTAATCAGCCGCAGAAATAACGCCTTCGGGATAGAGTAACGAATAGGCGTCGCCCGTAAATTCGCTGCTTAATGCAATGGACGATATAAATGAATTATATCGTTTAACCCCGTTACTGCCGGGGACACCGCACGAAATTACAGCGAACAGCGCCAAAACTATAACTGCGGCGACAAATAACGCCGTTATTATCGCCGATTTGACTTTGCCCATCTAAAAAACTCCTGTATTTGCCGTTTATTTTTTTCAATAAGCGGCGAGTAAAAAATAAAATCTAACTACTACATTATATAGAAAAAAATTTGCTCAGTCAATTAATTATTGCTCTAATTGTGATTTTTTACAGTGAAAAACTTTTATTCCTGAGATTTAAGCCGCTTTTTTTCCGCGAATGAGTGCATACCGCATTCTATACGCTTTTTCATCATTTCGCAGGTAACTTTATAAGGTTTGTTAATATCGCCTTCAAAATGATAATTGTTAGCCGAACACCCGCCGCTGCAAATGAACTTGGCAAAACAACCTTCACACCCTTCCCTTGTAAAAAGGCAGGAATTTGCGAATTTTGAACGGATGTCGGGATTCAGCACGCCTTCAAAGACGTTGCCCATGTAAAAATCTTTATCGCCAGCGAACTGGTGGCAGGGATAGATATCGCCGTTGGGTACTACGGAAAAATATTCGTTGCCCGCCCCGCATGCCGAAACTTTCTTTTGCAGGCAAACGCCCCCTTCCAAATCAACGTTAAAGTGGAAAAAGTTGAACACTTCTCCCTTTTTATACTTTTCAAGATATTGGTCGCAGAGGTTGTCATACTCCTCGTTTATTCGGGGAATATGCTCCTCAGTGATTGCAAGATCGGGAATATCCGTTACGACGGGTTCCATGGAAATGCTGTCAAACCCGTTTTCCGCCATAAACAATACATCCTTTGAAAAGTCGAGATTTTTCGCCGTGAACGTGCCGCGGACGTAATAATTTTTATCTCCGCGCGAACGGACGAATTTTTTGATGTTTTCTATAACGTAATCGAAAGAGCCCTTGCCGTTTACGGTCTTTCTTATTGCGTCATGAACTTCCTTTCTGCCGTCAAGTGAGAGAACGACGTTTTCCATTTCGCGGTTAAAAAAGTCAATTGCGTCGTCGTCCAGCAAAAGCGCGTTGGTCGTTGTGGTAAAGAGAAACTTTTTACCTGCTTTTTCGCCCTCTGCGCGCGCATAAGCCACAACCCGCTTGATAGTTTCAAGGCACATTAAAGGTTCGCCGCCGAAAAAGTCTACTTCAAGAACCTTGCGCCTGCCGCTTTCTTTAATAAGGAAATCTATTGCGCGTTTTGCCGTTTGCTCGCTCATAAATTCGCGTACGGAATGGTAAGCGCCTTCGTCCGCAAAGCAATAGCGGCACCTTAAATTACAGTCGTGGCAAATATGAAGGCAGAGAGCCTTCACCTCGACAGATTTAGGAGGATATACCTTCACCTCCTCCTTTAACAGTAAACCTTTATCTTGCAAAGCGGAGAGGTCGGACTCTATTTCTGCGATTTTTTCTTCGGAAAGCGCGGGGGCGGGTCCGCCCTCGTACTTAAATTTAGCATATTCTGCAGTTTGTTTATCACATTCATGCAAGCTGCCGCTTCCCGAATCGTATATGTAATTTTTATCGCCGTGTGAAAAAACATGAACCATAATATAATTTTCGCTTGTTTACCTGAGGAGCGCCATGTTGCGAACCGTTAAGTCTGCCCGACGCAATCGGTTCGGCCGCACCACAATGCGGTTAAAAAGGAGCAGAAGTTTCTGCTCCTTTTGATTACTTGCCTTCTTTTTCGGGGTTCTGCTCTCTGGTGATGCGTTCACAGCTTTGATTGCCCACCGTACAACTTGTTTTGCAGGCAGACTGGCAAGTGCTTCTACATTCGCCGCAACCCGTAACTTTTCTTTCCTGAGGTTTAGCTATCGTCTTTATCATAACTTCAACTTCTCCTTAAGTTTGTCGATTTATAAGTATTATAAATTAAGACGAAACAAAAATCAAGCAATTTACACGCTCTTTTTCAGATTGACGGCAATAACGCCCGATATACCGCCCGCGGCGGCGCCGATGAGAATTTCAAGCGCAAATTTCCAGCTTACGGAAAGAGTGCCCGATATCAAAGCATACAGAAAATATGTAATGACGACGGCTATAAGCCCGTAAATAATACCTTTTATAAGTCCCTTATCGCCGCGCAGGAATATAATGCCGCCGGCTGCGACAGAAATGATTTTCAATACCTGATTGACGGGCTTGACCGCTGTCATCGGCAACGTAAAAAGCTGTATTATGACGGTGAATATAAGTGAAAACACAAGAGAAACAAGCACCGCGGCAAGCACGGCTTTGAGAATTTGTAAAACGTTATTGCGCATAAAAAACGACCTCCGCTTTATAATCTATGCGGAGATCGCGTCGTTTATTATATTTATTTCAGAGGCGGATATTATTTTTCGCCGTCTTCGGCTGCGGGAGCTTCTTTCGAAGGCTCTTCCGCGACAGCGTTTCCGTCCGTATCTTCAGCGGGGGCTTCTTTCGAAGGTTCTTCCCCGACAGCTTTTCCGTCCGTATCTTCAGCGGGCGCTTCTTTTGAGCTTTCGGCAACGGCATCCTGCTTTTCGACTACGGCGTCCGTCTGATAAATAGCCTGTTTATCAAACTTTATATAGCTTTTGCCGGAGGCTTCCGTACCCGTTTCAAGAACGAAAGTATTTTCTTCTTCGTCAACCTCAACCACAATGCCGCAAATTCCGCCGATTGTTTTAACCTTGTTGCCGGGCTTAACCGCATTTATAAGATTCTGCGCGTCCTGCTCCTGCTTTTTACGCTTTTTAGAACTCATGACATAAAAAACAATTATGACGACGATAAGGACGGCAAGAATGACGAGCATCACAATACTCGAAGTATTGTCGTTTCCCGAACCGTCAGCTGTATCCAAAAGTGAACTTAACATATCAATCTCCAATTAATCTCAAATTTTTATTTAATATTACTATAAATTATTTGCCTTATTTTGGCAAGCGTTTTTAATCAGGATAGCGTATTTTGCACAAAAATTTCACAAGCACAAACTGTTTTTTTTAAATTTTGCCATAGTCCGCGTAAAATTTTTCGGCAAATTCGGCGAGGCTGTCGGCAAAAATAGCTTCACGCATGCCACGCATAAGTTTGTGCAGGAACGTAATGTTGTGGCGGCTTAAAAGCATTGACGAAAGCATTTCACCTACGTTTATCAGATGGCGCAGATATGCTTTGGTATAATTTTTGCAGCAATAGCAGTCGCAATCACCGTCAAGAGGCGTAAAATCGCGGGAGTAGGAGCCGTTCCTTACCACCACTTTGCCCTTTGACGTAAAAGCCGTACCGTTGCGCGCGACGCGCGTTGCGAGAACGCAGTCGAACATGTCCACTCCCCGTTTTACGCCCTCTATAAGACAGTCGGGCGAACCTACGCCCATGAGGTAACGGGGAACGCCTTCGGGCATTTCGGGACGGATCAGATCGAGAATTTCATACATACGGCTTTTGGGCTCGCCCACGGAAAGCCCGCCTATAGCTATGCCGTCGACGGCATAGGGCTTTGCGCGGCGCAGGCTTTCAAGACGTAAATCGTCGAAAAGATTGCCCTGCACTATGGGAAAAAGCGCCTGATCTTCGCGCGTTTTTGCTGCGGCGCACCTTTCAAGCCAAATGCTTGTGCGTTCCATCGCCTCCTCGGACTGCCTGCGCGTAGAGGGAGCTTCCGTACACTGATCTAATTGCATTATTATATCGGCGCCGAGGTTCTCTTCTATGCGCATAACGCTTTCGGGCGTGAACAGGTGTTTGGAACCGTCTATATGTGAATTGAAATATACCCCGTTATCGGTAATTTTATTCAGTTTTGACAGAGAAAAAACCTGAAAACCGCCGCTATCCGTCAAGATAGGTCTGTCCCACGCCATAAACTTATGCAGACCGCCCGCTTCTTTTACGAGCTCGTCGCCGGGGCGCAAATAGAGATGGTAAGTGTTTGAAAGAATTATCTGGGAGCCGGCTTCTTTCAATTCCGCGGGGAGCATGCCTTTAACCGTAGCCTGTGTGCCGACAGGCATATAAACGGGCGTTAAAATATCTCCGTGCGGAGTATGGAAAACTCCCGCGCGCGCGCCCGTATATTTATCTATATGTTGTAATTCAAATGAAAAATATTTACTCATAATTTAATATAATATTGCGATGGTTACACTAAAACAGAAAGCGAGCAAACAATGTAAAAGCGTATTGCGACGCTTATACAATCAGCAT
>CAZQNK010000041.1:0-11964 GCA_964594955.1 uncultured Clostridia bacterium
GAAATTTTAAGGGGCGAACGCCTTCAAACGGGCAATATATCGGGGGCAACGGCGGAATTATCTCAAAAAGCGCAGGAGGGAATTTATAAAAATATCCTCGCCAAGACCGCCGTGCGCAACACCGTTCTTGCGGGTTGCGGCATAGGCTGTGCCGCGCTTGTTCTTTTGCTGTCATTTGTGGGCAACTTCGCGCCCAATTGGCTTTGCGTACTTTTGTTAATAATATCGCTCGGCGGAATGGGCGCCGTGTGCGTTTTGTTCATTGTGTTCGATAAAAGCTCTCTCGCCTGTGCGGGTATTTATATCGGCGACGAACTGTTGCCCGAACAGTCGGAATTCACGTTCGCTTTAAGGCGCGCCGCGCTTAAAAGTCTGCGGCTGATCGGTCTGTGCTGGCTTTTCTGCGGCATTGCCGAAGTTATCGTCTTTGCCGCAATCTACGATATGCAATTGACGTACCTCGGATGGTCGCTTTTGATAATTTTGCCCGTCGGAGTGCTGATGCTGATCGTGTATTCCGCTCTTTTCAGCCGCGAAGTTTACGCGCGCGGCACGCAAGATATGAGGCAGAGCATGAAGGCGGTACGCAAATCGAACAAAAAGCTGCTTGTAAAGTGCGTCGGCTTTGCGGCGATACCCGTAGTTCTCGCCGCCGCGGCGTATCTTGCGTTCGGCGGTTATTGCGAGTATAGGTTCACCGACGAATATTCCGCCGAAAGGGAGGAGTTTCTGCGCTACATGCACACCTTTACGGTGCCCGATGAATTTGCGTATGAGTACGGAATCCAAACAGAAGAATATTATGCCGATATATCGTCCGTCGCGGGAGAATGGTTTATGGACGGCGAAATACACGATATAGGCGGCGGCTTTTACGTGAGAATTTATGGTACGGAATATGCAGACGTATATTATAAAGACGATGAAACGGATTATGAAAAAGATTATATAATCCTGCTGTCTGCGCGGCGGGTTGCGGTTTATGATTCGGACGGCGAAAGTCTTGCGGACGAATTTATTTATGATATGCGCGGCGGGACGGCTCCCAACCAAATATATGAGGATGATAGTACCGTAGATAGTACCGCATGGTTCGGCGTAATAAATTACGGCGGCGGGTATGAAGTCGTCGCAGACGGCGGCGTTTATACCCTGCGCTACGGGCTTGGTTATGATTACGGCAGCGGCATAATAACGCCCCTGTGCGTTATCGTCGGCGCGGCGGGCATAGCGGCGGGCTGTGCCGTCTACGTTATCAAACGCAAAAAAATGCCCGTAAAATAGGCAATCCGCGGTTATAAAGTACGGGCGAATTTTTCCGCCTGCATGAATTTTGATTGTCTTTCGCGCGGGGATATGTTACAATTGACGGCGTTATGAAAGATGAAATTACGGTTGAAGAGATAGCCGAAAAAAATCCGTCGGAATATCTTATCGTAGATATCCGCGACGAAAGCGCGTTTATGTACGGGCATATACCCGGTTCTGTCAATATTTCGGCGGATAATATTTATGAAGCCAAACTTCCTGTTGATAAAGAGCTGTATATATGTTGCCGAAGCGGGCTTATAAGCTATGAAATTGCCGAACGGCTCCGCGAAAAGGGGTTTAAGGCGTACAATCTTAAAGGCGGCTACGTCGATTGGCTGAAAAAACGCATTTCGGACGCGGCGGACGGAGAGGTCGCAAGGCGCGCCGAAGAGAGCATAAGAAAAAAATTTCACTATAAACTGTTCTCCAAATTTGCAAAGGCTGTCGTAACGTACGACCTCGTAAAGCCGAACGATAAAATTGCGGTATGCATTTCGGGCGGCAAGGATTCGTTCGCAATGGCAAAGCTCTTTCAGGAGTTAAAGCGTCACAATAAATTTGATTTCGGGTTGGAATTTCTCGTCATGGACCCCGGTTACAGCAGGGAAAACCGTGAAATTATAGAAAAAAACGCCGAAGCGCTGGATATTCCCGTAACCGTATTCGAAACGGACATATTCGAAAACGTGTTCAACATAGAAAAATCCCCCTGTTATATCTGCGCGAGGATGCGCCGCGGCAACCTGTACGCAAAGGCTAAGGAGCTCGGTTGCAATAAAATCGCTCTCGGGCATCACTATGACGACGTGATAGAAACTATCTTGATGGGCATGCTGTACGGCGGTCAGGTTCAGACTATGATGCCCAAACTGAAAAGCGCGAATTTTGCGGGAATGGAGCTGATCCGCCCCATGTATCTGATACGCGAGGACGATATAAAGGCGTGGAGGGATTATAATAATTTAAATTTCATCCAATGCGCCTGCAAATTTACGGATACATGCACAACCTGTACGCCCTCGAACACGGGCTCGAAGCGGCAAAAGGTGAAGGAGCTTATCCGCTCGCTGAAAAAGGAGGATCCCGAAATAGAGCAGAACATCTTCAAAAGTGTCGAGAACGTTTCCCTCGCCACCGTCATCGCCTATAAGGATAAGAATGGCGAAAGGCATTTTTTCAACGACGAGTATTGATTTTTAAAGTTTTCAGCTTTTCCGCGCGCCGTAATCGGCGCGCGGAAAAGTTAAACGTTTTTTATCCGAAAACGCGCTAAAAAGGCAATTTAACGTTTTATATCGCAGATATTCACGCAAGCATTATTTGACATTGATTTAAAGGATTGTTATAATATATTTAATATTTTTTGCCCGACGCGACGCGGGCAAGGATTTTACAGGAGTTGCTATGCCGATAGTCATAGATAAAGACATTCCCGCTTATAAAATACTTATGGGGGAGAGAATATTCGTAATGGATAAAGAGAGGGCGGTCTCGCAGGAGATACGTCCCATAGAAATTGCCATTTTAAATCTCATGCCCACCAAGGAAACGACGGAAACGCAGTTAATGCGGCTTTTGTCCAACTCCATGTTGCAGGTCAACATCACTCTGGTAAAAACTTCGACTTACAACTCCACGCATACCGAACAGGCGCATCTTGCCAAATTTTACAAGACTTTTTCGGAAATAAGGGATAAAAAGTTCGACGGAATGATAATAACGGGCGCGCCCGTAGAAAACATGGCGTTCGAACGCGTAGCTTATTGGGACGAGCTTGAAGATATTCTTGATTGGACAAAGACGAACGTAACTTCAACCCTTTTCATATGCTGGGGCGCGCAGGCGGCGTTGCACTACTTTTACGGCATAAAAAAGCACCCGTTAAAGGAAAAATGCTTCGGCATATTCGCCCATAAACGCGTGCGCGACGGGGTGGTGGAGCCCTTGATGCGCGGCATTTCGGACGAATTCCACATGCCTCATTCCCGCCACACGATCGTCTACGCAAAGGACATCGTAAACGTAAAGGAGCTTAAAATCCTTGCCTATTCCAAACGGGCGGGGGTTTCAATAATAAAAAGCGTGGATAACAGGCAGGTGTTCGTCATGGGGCACATGGAATACGACAGGTATACGTTGAAAAACGAATACGAGCGCGATTTGGCAAAGGGGCTGGATATAAAGCCGCCCGTCAACTATTTTGCGGACGACGCCATGACGGAGGTAAAGATGAATTGGACCTCGACCGCCAACCTTTTCTACATAAATTGGCTTAACTATTATGTTTATCAGGTAACGCCCTATAACATAAACGATATAACCGTCTGACGACGGAATTTACTTAAAAGGAGAAAGTAAATGGAATTTGAAACTCTTTGTCTGCATGCCGACGACAATAAAAAGGACGAATGGGGCACGATAACCGCGCCCATATGCCAGGCCGCAACTTTTGTGCATAAGGGGGTGGACGTGCCCTCCGAATACAGTTATACCCGCCTTGCAAATCCCACGAGGGCGCATCTCGAAAATACCGTTGCACGGCTTGAAGGCGGTACGGCGGCGTTCGCGTTCTCTTCGGGAATGGCGGCCGTTTCCACCGTGATGAAGCTGTTTACTCCTCCCGCACACATAATCGCGTCGGAAGATCTGTACGGCGGCAGCGTCCGCCTTTTCCGCAGCGTTAACTCGGGCGAGGGCATGACTTTCGATTTTGTGGATACGGGCGATATCCGCAGGGTCGAATCTCTCATAAAAGAAAATACCGCGGCTATATATGCCGAAACTCCCAGCAATCCCTTGATGCAGGTTTCGGATATAGCGGCTCTTGCCGCGCTCTGCAAAAAACATAATTTGCTTCTTATCGTGGACAACACGTTTTTAACGCCCTACTATCAACGTCCCTTGGAGCTCGGCGCCGACGTCGTAATTCACAGCGGCACAAAGTATCTGGGCGGGCATAACGATACGCTCGCGGGCTTTGCCGTCGTCAAAAGCGGGGAACTCGCTGAAAAAATCGCCTATGTTTATAAGACGATCGGCTCCTGTCTTGCGCCGTTTGACAGCTTCCTTATCGAAAGGGGAATTAAGACCCTTCCTCTGCGCATGGACAGAATTAATTCCAACGCCAAAGCCGTGGCTGAATGGCTGAGGGGCAGGAAAGAGGTTAAAAAGGTATATTATACGGGCTTTACCGACCACGCGGGCTATGCCGTTTCGATAAAGCAGGCAAGCGGCTTCGGCGGAATGATTTCTTTCGAGCTGGAAAGCAAAGAACTTGCCGTGAAGATTTTGCGCGACGTAAAGGTGTTCCAATATGCCGAAAGTCTGGGCGGGGTGGAAAGCCTGATAACTTACCCCATGTTGCAGACGCATGCCGATCTGCCCGAAGAGGAGAGGAACAGAAGGGGTATAAACGACAGGTTCCTCCGCATTTCCGTCGGCATTGAAAATATTAAAGATCTTATAGGCGACCTCGAACAGGTATTCGGGGATTGAAAAAGGTCCGCTCTGATGAAGTACGATTTCGATAAAATTTACGACAGGCGCAATACAAACAGCTTAAAATACGATTTTGCAGCGGAACGCGGCGTGCCGGAGGACGTCCTTCCCCTGTGGGTTGCGGATATGGACTTCCGCGCTCCCGAAGAGGTGACCGCCGCCCTTGCCGAAAAGGCAAACCACGGCATTTTCGGCTATTCGGAGCCCAAAGGCGACTACTATAAATCGCTTGAAAATTGGTTTTTATCCCGCCACGGATGGAAGACGGACGGGCGAAAGTTCGCGCATACTTGCGGGGTTGTGTTTGCGATATGCACGCTTTTGCGCGCGCTCACAAGGGAGGGCGACGCGGTAATTATCTGCCAGCCCGTCTACTATCCGTTTGAGGAGGCGGTAAGGGATAACGGACGCAAGCTCGTCGTGAGCGAACTTGTAAACGACGGCGGTTATTATACCGTAGATTACGAAGATTTCGAACGCAAGATTTGCGAGAACGACGTCAAAGTCTTTATTCTCTGCAATCCCCATAACCCCGTAGGCAGGGTGTGGACCAAGGAAGAGTTGGAAAAGTTGGGCGATATCTGTTTAAAGCACAGCGTGTTCGTCATTTCGGACGAGATACATTCCGACTTTATCTACGGCGATAACAAACATACCGTATTTGCAACGGTGAAAGAGGAATTTGAAAAAAATTGCGCCGTATGCACGGCGCCCACAAAGACTTTCAATCTTGCCGGTCTGCACATTTCAAACACTTACATATCTGATGACGCCGTGCGCGAAAAATTCATAAAGGAACTTGATTCGCAGGGGTACAGCCAGCCCAACGTAATGGGACTTGTGGCCTGTCAGGCGGCATATGATTACGGCGCGGAATGGCTTGACGAATTAAGGTCTTATCTTTGGGATAATATGGCGTTCATGCGGGAATATATCGCAAATAACATGCCCCAAATCAAATACAGACCGCCCCAGGGCACCTATCTTGCGTGGCTTGATTGCCGAAATTTGGGCATGACCGACAGGGAGCTGAAAAATTTTATCCGCAACGACGCCAAATTATGGCTGGACGACGGTTATATCTTCGGCAAGGGCGGCGGCGGCTTTGAAAGAATAAACGCGGCATGCCCCCGCGCAACCCTCGAAGAGGCGTTGAACAGATTGAGCGCCGCCCTTCGCAGGCTTAAACGGTTATAATCACAGGCTATAACTATTTAAAGTTTTTAAGTATTAACGCATAATGAAATTTCTGTGCTATAATAAAGACGTAAATCAAGGCGGCATATGAAAATCGACGAAATTTTAAGTAAAAAAAGGACGCTCTCTTTCGAGGTATTTCCGCCAAAAAAGGGGCAGACCGAAACAGAGCAGCTCTTTCGCGCCATAGACAGGCTGAAAGAACTCAATCCCGACTTCATAAGCGTTACATACGGCGCGGGCGGCAACAACGCGCGCAACGCCGCGCAGATTGCGGGATATATCAAGGCTGCGGGAATAGAACCGCTTGCCCACATCACGGGCGGCCCCTCTTCACCGGAGGATATAGACAGGGTTGCGGAAGAATTTAAAAGCCTGAATATTGAAAACGTGCTTGCGCTGCGCGGCGACAGACCCGTAGATTTCAATGCGGAATACTGCAAATATTTCAAACACGCCACCGATCTTATGGCTCATCTTGAAAAATTCGGCTTCACTATGGGCGCCGCGTGCTATCCCGAGGGACATTCCGAATGTGAAACTCTGTATGCCGACCTTGAAAACCTTAAAAAGAAGGAAGATTGCGGCGCAAAATTCTTCGTTTCCCAGATATTTTACGATAATTCATATTATTACAGGCTTGTAAACGAGGCGCGCAGAATAGGCATTAAGTCGCCCATAATACCGGGTATAATGCCCCTTTTAAGCGTCAAGAATATTAAAAACGTCAAGTCGATGTGCGGAAGCACCATTCCCATGGAATTTCAGAACATGATAGAAGTTTATTCGTCAAACCCCGTCGTCATGAGGGAGATAGGGCTGAATTACGCCGTGTACCAGATAATGGACCTCATTGCAAAGGGCGCGCCCGGCGTTCATATCTATATCATGAACCGTGCGGATACCGCTTTTGAAATTTACAAGAGGCTGGAAAATGTTTTCAGAGAGCTTTTCTGAGCTCCGCCCCCGCATATATACCTATCTCGGCTTTCGCGGCGTTTCTTCGTGCGCCGATGCCGACGGTATTATCATGGAATGTCTTGCGGAGCTTGAACAAACCGTCCGTTTCAGGTACAGGCACGTCACGTTCGACGAGCCTCCCGAATTTTTGCTTAAACACCCGTATATGTCCTATTTAAAGGGCAGTACGGGCGTAATTTTGGCTGTTATGACCCTCGGCGCCGAGGTGGACAGGCGCATTAAAATTTTAAGCCGTACGGATATGGCTAAATCGGTCATATTCGACGCCTGCGCAAGCGCTTGCCTTGAATACCTTTCGGACGAACACGAAAAGACTTTGGGCAAGGAACTGTCTTACAGGTTCTGCCCCGGCTACGGCGGCAGCGACGTAAGCGATATACGTTATATATTCGATATTTTGAAGCCCGAAAAGATAGGTATAAGCCTTACGGAAAGCAACTATATGCTGCCGTCGAAGTCCATGGCGGGCATAATAGCCGTCGGCAAGAGGGATAAAAAGCGCTGCGGCGGCTGTATGCTTTTAGAGTACTGCGCATACAGAAAGGAGGGTAAAAGATGTTACGGCTTGACAGAGTGACGGTTTTCGACGGCGGAATGGGTAGCGAGCTTGAACGCCTTTCTCTCACGGGTGTTCCCGAAGAGCTTAACGTGACCCGCGCCGAAGATATTAAAAACATCCACCGTTCCTATGCGGACGCAGACTATATTACCACAAACACGTTCGGGCTGAACCGTATAAAATACAAGGGAAAATATACGATAAAGGAACTCGCCGTCGCGGCTGTGCAAAACGCGCGGGCGGCGGGCAAGAAGGTATTCTTCGATATAGGCCCCACGGGCGCAATGATGGAGCCTTTGGGCACGCTCGCCTTTGACGAAGCATACGCCGCTTTTGCGGAAATCGCAGACATCACAAGCGATATCGTGGACGGCTATATAGTTGAAACTTTTTCCGATTTATATGAGATAAAGGCGTGCATATTGGCGCTTAAAGAGCACAGCGACAAGCCCGTATTTGCCACAATGACCTTTGATTCGTCTGCGCGGACTCTCACCGGTTCCACTCCCGAAATAGTCGCAAATACTCTTGAAGGGCTCGGGGTGGACGCATTGGGCGTAAACTGTTCGCTTGGACCCAAGGAGATTAAAGAAGTAGTCGCCCGTCTGCTTGCGGCAAGCGGCGTGCCCGTGATAATCCAGCCCAACCGCGGACTGCCCCTTTTGAAGGACGGCAAAACCTGTTACGATTTGGGCGTTGAGGAATTTGATAAATATATTTCCGAATATGTAGATATGGGCGTAAGCATAATCGGCGGTTGTTGCGGAACCACGCCCGAATTTATTTCACGCATTGCAAAATACCGCGGGAAAGAGGTCAAACGCCGCGAAATAAAGCGGGAAACAATAGTAAATTCACCGACTAAACTTGTCGTTATAGACGGCGTAAAGATCTGCGGCGAGCGTTTAAACCCCACGGGCAAGAAAAAATTAAAGGAAGCTTTGCTTGCGGGCAATTACGATTATCTGATTGACGAAGCGGTCAGACAGCAGGACGCGGGCGCGGATATCCTCGATTTAAACGTCGGCGTTCCCAAAATCGACGAACCTGCGGTAATGGCGGAGGCCTGCCGTAAAATTCAGGAATACGTCGATCTGCCCTTGCAGATAGATTCGTCCGATAAGGACGCGATTGAACGCGGGGTAAGGTACTATAACGGCATACCTCTTATAAACAGCGTCAACGGCGATGACGAGGTTATGGACCGTATCTTTCCCATAGCAAAAAAATACGGCGCGGTGGTGCTTGGGCTTACTTTGGACAGCAGCGGCGTGCCCGAGACGGCAAAAGAGCGGTTTGAAATCGCAAAGCGCATCATAGCGCGCGCCCAAGCTTACGGCATACCCCGCCACAAAATAATGATAGATACCCTCGTGCTTACGGCGTCGGCGGAGCAAAAGCTTGTAAAGGAAACGGCCGAAGCCCTTCGGCTTGTGCGCACGTTGGGCGTAAAAACGGCGCTGGGCGTTTCAAACGTATCGTTCGGATTGCCCAACAGGGGGCTTTTGAATAAAACTTTCCTCACAATGGCAATGACTTGCGGGCTGAATATGCCCATTTTAAACCCTCTCGACGGAGAAATGACGGGCGCCGTCAAAGCGTTTGCAGTGCTTTCGGGCGAGGATGAAAACGCCGAAGATTATATAGATATTTACAAAGATTATGCTCCGTCGGCGGCCGTTGCGGCGCGCGGTTCTGCGAAAACCGAACAATCTGCCGCGTCGGATTTGTACGACTGCGTAAAGCGCGGCATTAAAAATCAGGCGGCGGCGCTCTGCGATAGGGAGTTGGAAAAAAGCGACCCCATGACGGTAGTCAACGACGTGCTTATAAAGGCGCTTGGCGAGGTGGGGGAGCTGTACGACAGGGGTAAATTATTTTTGCCCCAGCTTGTTTCGTCTGCGGAGGCGGCGAAAATCGCGTTTGCGCGGGTGACGGATAAACTTCCCAAAAACGCCGCAAAAAAGGGTACGGTGGTGCTTGCCACGGTAAAGGGCGACGTGCACGATATAGGCAAAAATATAGTTAAAGTAGTGCTTGAAAGCTACGGGTTTTCCGTAATAGACCTCGGCAAAGATACCCCCGTAAAAAAAGTTGTGGATGCGTATTTTGAATATAAGCCGCTTGCAATCGGGCTTTCCGCGCTTATGACTACCACGGTAGCAGGCATGGAAGAAACTATAAAAGCCCTGCGCGTTGCGGGCTGTGAATCGATGATATTCGTGGGCGGAGCCGTTTTAAACGCGGAAACCGCCGCACAGATTGGCGCGGACTATTATACAAAGGACGCTCTGGAATTTGTCAAAGTGCTTGAAAGCAAGCTTTGACGTGCAGATATATAAAATTTAAGATATCGCGGTACGCCCCGACAAGATAAGGGCGTTTAATAGGGAAGTCGGAAGCCAATTGCTCCGCAGCCCCCGCTGCCGTTTCAACGGTTGTGCGTTTCACTGTATTTTCGGGAAGGAACGCGCAAAAAAAGCCGTTGTTTTAAGCCGGAAGACCTGCCCTGATATTCTTCGGTTTGAATTTCCGAGGGGATGCGGAAAGTCAGAATTCACCTTGCGCAAGGGCGCGGGTTCGTTTTGCGTACACACTCCTTGGAATTAAATAAAATAAAAATTTTTTCAAGGAGAAAAACATATGAAAAAGAAAATTTCGGCGCTCATCATTGCGGTTTGCCTTGTCGCGGCGATCTGCGCTTTCGCAGGTTGCGACACGGGCGGCGGCGCGGAACATACGCACACATATGCGGCGGGGTGGAGTTGCGATGAAACTTCTCATTGGCATGCGGCAACCTGCGAACATACCGATGAGGTAAGCGGGAAAGAGCAACATAGTTTTACAGACGGAATTTGTACCGTATGCGGCTATAAAAACGGCGCGGGCGACGACGAAAGCAACGTACATAAAGTAACTATCGGCGATCAGCCGAGCTACGTTTTTACTGCTTCTTCGTCGGTAATGGAGCTTACGGGTTCGACGACCGTACAGGATTACCTCAATGTGCTTAAAGATAATGGCGAAATTACGTTCGAAGGCTATGAGGGCAATTACGGCTATTATATCACCTCCGTAAACGGAACGGAGGAGCGGACGATTTCTTCTACCCCGACTTCGTATGAGGGCTACTCATGGAACATTTATATCGACTTCATTCAGCTTGAAGGCGACGACGTCTATTACGGCAGCGATTATTCGACGTGCGACTATGACGGAACGACGCTGTATTTAGCTAACTACGGCGTTTCGGGTCTGCCTTGCGTAGAGGGGCACGTTTATGCGTTGGTATACGTGCACAACAATATGAGTTGGTAAAGTAAATTGAAGGGTAAAGAGCGCGAAAAAATATCGCCGTCCAAGGAAGTTGCGTACGTCGCCGTGATGTGCGCGCTTCTTTTAGGCGGGCAATACGTCTTTTCTTTCGTGGTCGGCGTGGAAATAGTCACTTTGCTTTTGGTGTGTTTTTCATGCGTGTTCGGCGTGCGCAGGGGGGTATTATGCGCCGTGGCGTTTTCGTTTTTAAGGTGCTTTATATTCGGGTTTTACCCCTCTGTTATAGTGCTTTATCTTATATATTATTCCATGCTTGCCGCAATTTTCGGCGGATTGGGTCACTTGGACGGGGGCGTGTTTGAAAAATCGCCCGTGTGGTTCGGGGTTTTAGTTAATTTAATCCTCATAGGCATAGCCTCGGCTTGCGTATTTTCTTTCGCGTTTGACCTTATCAAGGTTTCAAGGGTTTACAAAGTCACTGTTAATATAATGCTTTGGGTAATTTTCGGGCTTTGCGCGGTTTCTTGCATTGCGTTTAACGTTCTGTTTGCCGTTAATAAAACGGGCAACGATACGTCAAAATTGCTGAGGGCTATATCTTTTACGGCGGTAGCGGCGGTTTGTACCATAACGTTCACGCTTTTGGACGACGCAATAACTCCGTTGTTTTTCGGATTTACGCGCCTTTCTGCGATAGCGTATTTTTATTCGTCGTTCACGGCAATGCTTCCGCAAACTATTTGCACGGTGGTTTCGGTCGGGATTTTCTTTATTCCTCTTACAGAAATTTTGTATAAAATCAGGCAATGAATTGCGCAAAACCGTTACCGTTTATAATTTTTCGGAAAGTTGGTAAGTGCTTAATTATCTATAATTTTTTCGAAATGAACGGAAAATTTGCTTGATATTTTCGGACGTATGTGATAATATAGTTTACGCAATTGAAATATTGGGGCGTCGCCAAGCGGTAAGGCAACGGACTCTGACTCCGTCATTCGGGTGTTCGAATCACTTCGCCCCAGCCACATTGTAATAATTCGAACTTCTTCGTTATCAGAAAGACGTTCGGATTATTTGTTTATATGGAAGAATACGAAAACTTCTGTAAATGAAAATAGCGGCAGAGCCATAATTTTGGCTCT
>CAZQNK010000042.1:0-10596 GCA_964594955.1 uncultured Clostridia bacterium
TATTCAATTTCCATTTAATTATATTAAATCCGTTTGAAAAAGTAAAGCAAATTTAGGCAACTAAATTTACAATATGTTTACGTTTCTATCTAAATCCCCGTCAGAGTATTCAACTATTAATTTCGTTATTTTTGCAATCCTATATCACGGGAATTAGGGGATTAAATGAGCGCTGCGGAAGAAACCTTAGGCTATATGGCGGAACCGCTGCTCTTCTATTTAGAGGAGCTATTCGATTATTTCACAGCCTGATAATTTCGTCAAAGCTCATATTCAACGTCCCGTGTTCAACCACAAGAATTATTTTATTCCTTTCCGTTTCATCGGAAAGCACGGCTACATATTCTTTCGCAGTCTGAATATCAAGCCCCGCAAATAATTCATCCAAGACGATCAGAGACGCCTCATCCTTTCGCAAGAGGAACTTCAAAAACAAAAGCTTCTTTCTCTGCCCGCCCGAAAGATTTGATCCGCCGTGCTCTATCTTGTTATCGAAGTCAATTCCGGCTTTCGTTATAAGTTCGGAAAATTCGTCCTCCGAAATCGTTCTTCCGGCAATCAATTCGGCGTATTCTTTTACGGTTACGTCGGGAAAAACTTCATCTTGACCTATAAAAAGCATTCGTCGGTTCAGGTCGTCTTGCAAATAAGCGTTTACGGGCTCGCCGTTTATTTTGACGCACCCCGAACAAGGAGGATAAAGCCCCGCAATTAGTTTGATCACGGTAGATTTCCCGCTTCCGTTCTCGCCTGCCAGCCGATATGACTTGTTTCTTCCCAAATGCAGGGACATATCCCGTAAAACGACTTCCGTTCCATAGGAAAAGCTCACCTTGTCAAACGTTACGCTGTCGATCCTGTCAAGCGATCTCTCGCCTTGTCTGGGCGGCAAGGCGAGAATTTTTTCTGCATTATCAAAACACGCCCGTAAGCGGAAAGTTTGAAACAGGAGTTGCTCAGCTTGTTGGCTCTGTGCAATTACCGTCCCTGCAAGCAAGGTAAAAAATACAAGATTAACGACTGAACCGCCCGTAAGGGGCATGGCAAGCAATGCTGAAAGCGCAATACTCACGACGGAATAATATGAGTCGGCTGTACCTGTCCAAAAGTAAATTTTTCCGTCAGCACGCTTCGCGGTCTTGATGAATTCCGTGATGCCGTCGGCGCTTTTTTTGAGGTAATAACGCTTCACGGTATTCGTCTGAACCAAAGGAAGCGCTTCAATAAAGCTATCTGCATTGCCGCTTATCTGTCTGAGCTTTTCATTTTCCTCCTTCCCCGCTCCTGCGATGATTTTCCTCGTAAGCAGCGAGAACGCAAACCCCAACGCCGCGGCAATCAGAATAAACAGCGTAATTTGCCAGCCGTAAAATGCGGAAAGCGAGAGCGCGGCAATCATTACTGCAAGATTTCCTATTATAGTCGGCACATGATGCCCGATGATGCGAAACACGTTTAACATATCGGCGTAAAGAGTATGCTTGAAATCGGCGGCTTTTATGCCGTCTAAATCTTTGAAAGAGGCGACAGAAACGCACTCCATCAGTTTTTCCGTCAAGCTACGCATATACTTACCGCCGAATCCGTCAAGCGAACGGTTCCACAAAACTTTAACAAGCGTAACCGATAAGTAAAAAACAGCGAACGCCGCAAGTCCAAGAACCAATACGGCGATGCTGTTTAATTCCGTGTTGTAATCCAAAAATTCCCGCAAGGCATACGGCAATGCCGTATTTAACGCCGCAAGCAACAAAATCAGTAAAAATGATACCGCAAACTCTTTTTTATATTTTTTAACCGCAGAAGCGAAATATTTAAAGACCAATTTCATTGCTCATTCTCCCGTAGTTTTTACAGCATAGCAATTTAAGGAATTGCTGCGTTTTTCATTGCCTGTATATTGAAAATCAATCGGGTTTCCTCTCTATACTTTGTAGTAGAGCAACAGAAAGAGCGCGGCAAGGGCGATATAGCCTATTCCCACCAAAAGAAGATAAGCAACGCTCCGCTTTTTTCCTTTTTTAGCTTCGCGGTACTCGTAGAAATCCTTATACTTTCGCTCGGAAACGTTTCGCTTGAACAAGCCGAAGAAAAGGAGCGCTGCAAAACCGAACATATCGAACAGCCCGCCGTTGCTTGCAAAGAGTATGCCCCCTACCGCCGCTAAAACGACGCCAGAAACGAAGAAAGCGTCCGAAAGCAGGCGCATTATCTCCTGCGTTCTGTCCTCGGCAAAAATACCCCTTGCCGCCATGACGGTAAAGGCGAGAACCGCACCCGCCGCAACGGCTATTAAATACCGCAAAAGATTTCCGTGCTTCATGAATTACGCAAACCTTCCTTATACTTCTCCTCTTCCGCGCCGTTACAGTAAACGAAGTGTCCGGGGGCAATCTCCCTGAACGTAGGCTGTTCCTCCGAATAGTCGTGCTCCGCAATAGGATTGTATATAATTCTTTTCCTGTCCTTTTCCGATTCGGGATCGGGCAACGGAATGGCCGAGAGCAGGGCTTTCGTATAAGGGTGCAACGGGTGAGAGAACAACTCGTCCGAAGGGGCGAGCTCGACCATTTTTCCGAAATACATGACCCCGATGCGGTCGGAGAAGTATTTGACGACGGAGAGATCGTGCGCAATGAACAGGACGGTAAGCCCGAGCTTGCGGCGTAAATCGTTAAGAAGATTGATGACCTGCGCCTGAATGGATACGTCCAACGCAGAGATAGGCTCGTCGGCAATGATAAGCTCGGGATTGAGGATTATGGCGCGCGCGATGCCGATGCGCTGGCGCTGTCCGCCCGAAAATTCATGCGGATATCTGCCCGCGTGTTCGGGAACAAGACCGACAAGGTTGAGCATCTTATAGACCTGCTCGTCGATGTAGTTCTTATCTTTGACGCCGCGTATGATCAACCCCTCGGCGATAATTTCACGGACGGTCATGCGCGGGTCGAGGCTTGCGATGGGGTCCTGAAAGATCATCTGAATCTTGTTCATTATGCGGTCTTTTTTTGCGAGAGAAAGCTCGTTCTTGTATTCTTTCTTCAAAGCCGCAAGTTTTGCCTCGTCGGTTTCGGCGGCAAGAAGAGGTTCGTACTTCTCGCTTACGCTCCGCATCCGCGACTGCGCATATTCTTTGTTGCAGTGGTTATGGTCGTAGACGGCGCTGCGGATGTTTTCCGTCTGTTCCGCCATTACGGCATGCAGTTTTTCGTCTGCGGCGGCTATCCGCGCGGCGCACTCCGCGCCGGGTTCTGCGCCGTTTTTTTTCGCCGCCGCTATTTCCGCGTTTACCGCTTTCTTTTCCTTGCGGTACTCCTCTTTCGCGGCGCGGATTGCGTCTTTGTAGGAACGCGTCCCCGCGCATATGCGCTGTCCGTCGAAGTAGACGCTTCCTCCCGTGATATCGTACAGGCGGATGATGGAACGCCCCGTGGTAGTCTTGCCGCAACCGCTTTCGCCGACAAGCCCGAACACTTCGCCGCGCCTGATTTCGAAACTGACGTCGTCCACGGCTTTCAATTCCTGCGACCCCATTTTGAAATATTGGCAGAGGTGATCCACTTTAAGAATTACGTCGTTATTCATCGTTTTTCCTCCTCTTGCTTTTCATTATTGCAATGCGGTCGGCGACGGACTTGGGCGGGTCGAGCTTGGGCGCATCGGGATGCAACAGCCACGTAGCCGCATAATGCGTTTCGGAAATTTTAAACATGGGAGGCTGCTCCTCGAAGTCGATCTTTAAAGCATACTTGTTGCGCTCCGCAAACGCGTCTCCCTTGGGCGGATAGATCATGTTCGGCGGCGTACCCGGAATCGCCTCCAATTTTTCTTTTGTGTCAAGGTTGGGCATGGAAGAGAGCAACGCCCAGGTATAGGGATGGGCGGGCGAATAGAACACGTCGTTCGCCGTGCCTATTTCCACAATTTTACCCGCGTACATGACGGCGACTCTGTCAGCCATGTTCGCGACTACGCCCAAATTATGGGTGATGAAAATGACGGAAAGGTTGCGCTCCCGCTTGATTTTGTTGATAAGCTCCAAAATCTGCGCCTGTATGGTTACGTCTAACGCGGTAGTCGGCTCGTCGCAGATAAGAACGTCGGGATTGGCGGCAAGCGCGATTGCAATGACTATCCTCTGACGCATGCCGCCCGAAAACTCGAACGGATATTGGCGGAACCTGCGGCGGGGTTCGGGAATACCAACCTCTTCCATAAGTTTGAGCGCGCGGAGCTTCGCCATGCTCTTGGTGACCTTATATACGACGCCCGACGCTTTCTCTTTGAGATAATCTATAAAAGCGTTCGCTTTCGCCGTGTAATCGATATCGGTCTGCGCGATTTTGCGCGCGAAATCCTCCTTAACGCGCAATAAAACCGTTTCTATATCCTCTTTCGCGTCCGCGAGATCGACGAGATTTTTATCCGCCACCCGATAGTCGGGCGTCTTGCCGCGTGCGGTCTTACGCTCGTATCTGTCCATCTGGACGCGATAGCGTTTCTCCTCTTTCCTGTTCCGTTCGATGTCGTCGAAATAGCTCTTTACCGCCGATTGCAGACTGGAAGAAAACGTGTAGGCGGCGTTGTCTTTGACTATTTCAAGCCTGTCGATGGCGTTTACAACAGCATCCGCAACCCGTTTGCACCTTTCCTTGGCGGACTTTTTGTCAAAGTCGCTGCGGAAGAACGCCGCCGCTTCGTCGAGCAAGGCTATCGCCTCCTTCTTGCGCTCTGCGGCTCTGTCGTGCGAATATTCAAGCGCCTTGGCGGCAAGCCCTACGAATTCGTACATGAAATGCGTGCCGAGGTATTCGTGCAGATATCCGTTGAGTTCCGCCACTTCCATTTCGGGCAGAGGCTGTCCCGAAAAAGTAAGATAGTACCCCATGGAGAAGAAATTCGGCGTTTCGAAGGCGACCGCCTCCGCCAGAATTTCCCGCACTTTGCCGAGCGTTTCCGCAATCGCGGCGTAATCCGCCTTTTCGTATATTCCTTCCCCGCGGTTGAAGAGCCGTTTAGCAAAGCTTTTGATTTTTTCCGCAAGGGGTAGCTTGACAAGCTTTTTACCTGCGGCGATCAGCGTTTTGAGTTCGTCGGCGCGGGCGTGAACGACGTATTCGTTATAGCTGTGTTCCGCCCGTTTCAGAGCCTCGTATGCGTCGCGCAGAACGTCCTTGTAAGCCTTCTTTTCTATGCGGAGCAATAAATCATCCACGTCGTCAAGAGCGTCCTCCGCCGCCTCTTTCGCACGGTTGTACGCCTGTTCGAGCGCGATGTGCTTGTATTCGAAAGTATCGAAGTCGGTACACTTCCGCTTATTGTCAGCGGCAAATTCTTCGCCGCAGACGCCGTCCATATTCTCGTTTAAAAGCTTTAAGGCGGCGTTGAAATCATTGCGGCTGTTCTTTTGGCTGACCTTGCCTTTTATGAGCATGGCTTCGGTCATCTGTTTGCCGATGCGCATGATGGGGTTGAGCGAGGAAAGCGGGTCCTGAAATATCATTGCGATTTTATCGCCGCGTATGGCGTGGAACTGTTCCTCTGAAATTTTCATGAGGTCCTGCCCGTCGTAGAGAATCTCGCCGCCTTCCTTAACGGCGTTGCCCGCCAAAATGCCCATTATGGCGCGGCTTGTGACAGATTTACCCGAGCCGCTTTCGCCGACGATAGCTAACGTTTCCCCTTTATAGAGTTTGAAAGAAATATCGCGCACCGCCTGCACCTTGCCCGCGTCCGTGCGGAAAGAAATGCGGAGATTGTTTACTTGAAGTTTTACTTCTTTTTCGTCCATATCAGCCCTCCGATCCGCGAAGCTGGGGATTGAACGCGTCCCGCAAACCGTTGCCGAACAGGTTAAAGCTCAGCATCAAAAGAACGAGGAACAACGACGGGAACAGCGTAATGAACGGAGCCGTAGCGAGAGAACTCTGCCCCGCGGCGATAAGCGTTCCCACGCTGGTAATGTTGCCCGACGACAGGTTGATTATTCCCAGATAGGAAAGGCTCGTTTCGGTGTAAATCATGCTTGGAATGATAAGGGCGCAACCCGTGACCAACGTTCCCAAAGAGTTGGGGAAGATATGCTTCCAGATGACGCGCCTGTCCCTTGCGCCCAACGTGCGGGCGGCGAGAACGTATTCCTGGTTTTTGAAACGATAGAACTGCATGCGCGTGCTCGAAGCCATGCTTATCCACCCCGTCAGGAAGAAGGCGATGAACAGCACGAGAATATGGCTGGATCCGCCCATGTGCAGTTTCAACAGAGTAATGACTATCATAGTGGGAACGGCGCTTAAAATGTCCGATATCCTCTCCATGAAGAGGTCGATTTTTCCGCCGTAGTAGCCTTCTATCGCGCCGTAGATAGCGCCTACCACCAAATTGACGGCGGCGACGGCGATTGCGAAGGCAAAGGAGAACCACGCCCCCGAGGCAAGGCAGGTGAGAATATCCTGTCCCGAACCCGTCGTACCGAAAGGAAAGTAAGGTTCTGTTACGCCGTCCTGCTTAATGCAGAGGTGATCGTAGATATAGTACTCGTAATAGTTGACGCGGCACTCTACGCCCGACGACGTGGGACGGGAGTACGCGTAGTAATACGTTACGCCGTCCTCTTCAAAGCCGTCGGCTCCCTCTATTCTCATTTTCGAAGTATAATCGTCCGAAGCTTCGCCCGCAACGTACTTCCAATAGACGGGAATGACGTTGCCGTCGTCGTCGTAGACGATCTGCGTGCGCGAATTGCCCGTCGTCTTGTAGTAGTAGTTAGCGTCCGTCTTGTCCTGCTCGGCTTGCGGTCTGTCCGAAAGCCGTACGGTGGGATAGATGACCTGTATACCCGTTTCGTCCTGATAGCTTTGCAGCTGCGCGTACTGCTCCATGGTGAAATTTTTGTAAATCATGCCCGTTTTCTGATAGGAATCGAGGCGATAAGAATACAGCTCCGTCGAAGAATCGTAGGAATATTCCTCGTTTTTGACGGCGTAATGCCCCGACTCCTGCCCCATGGCGTAGTAGTACATGAAAGTTATCTTGCCGTCCTCGCGCGCGGAACAGCCGTCCCAGAAAGAAGTGTTTTCAAACAGGTGCGACTTTGGCAGAGTGGAGCGGAAATAAACGTCGCTGTAAGACACGGTATACTGCGTGCAGAAGGGCGTGATAAAGGCGAACAGCACGAGGCAGATTATTATTATCGCCCCGACGACCGAGCCTTTGTTCTTGCAGAAGCGCGAAAACGCGTCGCGCATGTAGCTGCGCGGCTTCGTGACGAGCTTTTGGTCGTGCGAAATATCTTTTCCGTCCGCAAATTCGAATTTTTCCTTGGGAATTTCTTTTAGTTTTTCCATAATTACTTAGCCCCCATTCTGATCCGAGGATCGATAAAGCCGTAGGATATATCTACGACTATGCCCGCCGCAAGTCCGACCAAGGTGTAAAAGCCCGACAACAGCATAAAGAAATCATAGTCCTGATAGACGATTGAATTGAGATACAGCCCGCCGACGCCCGGTATGGAGAACATCGATTCTATGATGAGCGAACCCGAAAGCACGGAGACGAACTCCGAGAGAATGGACGGGAATATGGGCACCATGGAATTGCGCAGGGCGTGGCGTATGGTAGCCTGTCTGCGCGTAAGTCCCTTAGTGCGCGCAAGCAGCATGAATTCGTTGGTGAGCACCTCCGAAAGCTCCGCGCGCGTATAGCGGCAATAACCGGCGATAGAGCCAAGACACAGCGAGAACACCGCGGGCAGCATGCTTTTGAACATTGACCAGGAAAAATAATCGTAACCCGAATTCATAGTCAGCGGGAACCAATTCAGCTTAAAACAGAAAACGTACTGTATAACCAGACCCAGAACCATGGACGGAAGCGAGATAAGCAAAATCACGACGACGTTTATGACGTGGTCCTGCCACTTGTTCTTTTTTAGTGCCGCGAGAATTCCCAGACCTAAGCCGACGGGTACGCCTATAAGCGTGCTGTAAACGTTTATGAGCACGGTGGGCGGAAGTTTTTCCACGAACACGTCCCACACGGGTTGGTTGCGGTATTCGGCAAGCGTAACGCCTATGCCGAAATCGCCGTCGCGGAATATGCGCGCGAGGTAATTCCAGAATTGCGTCATTACGGGAACGTAGTCGAAGTTCACCGTTCCGTCAGAGTTGTACACGACATTGCAGATATACCCCCTCGCTTCGAGCTGAGAATACAGAATTTTCGCGTCCTGTCCTATCTGGACGGTGACGACGATGGGCAACATCTTGATGAGAACGAAACACATGACCATGATGATGGCGAACGTCATTATCATCAGCCCTATTCGTTTCATAACGTATTTAAACATATACATAGCCGTTTGCTCCTAATCCGCGCGACGGCGCCGAAAGCGCGCGCCCGCGGTAAACGAAAACGGCGGGGGAGCGGATTGCCTCCGTTCTCCCGCCTTAACTTATTTTTATCCGTCAGTTAGTCTTTTTATACTCCGTGGACAAATCGTTGTTCTGACTTTTAACGAAGTCGCTCCACTCGCTGTCCGTATAGTTGACTATCATGTAGCGGAAACCGCCGAAGCCCATAAAGATGTTGTACTCTTCCGAAGCGTTGCTGAACTTCGCTCCGTATACCGTGGCGCTGTACTGGGAAGTGGTTATTATGGTATAATACTTTCCGAGAATCAGCTCTTCAAGCGCGGCGAGCAGTTTCATTCTCGCCTCTTCGGGAATCGCGCCCGCGCCCCAGTTGTATTTATATGTGTCAGTATCATAGTCCTCCGCCATACCGTTGAGGCAGTGATACCAGTTGAGTACGCTCATCGTAAGCTCCTCGCCTGCGCCGTCGTAGTCGCCTGCGGGCATCGTGTAAGTGAACATCTCAGAGTCCGTATCCCACCAGGTGGAGTACATCAGACCCGCTTCGGGATCGACGTAGCATTGCAAGAAGCCTTCGGGATCGAACGCGCCGCCCGTAAAGCCCGTGCCTGCCGCAAACTCATACTCGCCCGCCTTGAAAGATTTCGCCCAATCGTCACCGTAAGACGAGTTGAATTCAAGCACCACTTTGCCTTCAAGCGGGGTATCTTTGACGAGATCTGCAAAGAAATCGACGAAGTAGTTCCATTGACGTCTCGTACTGTCGTTGTCTGTGGAAGTACCGAATATTATGGTTATATTTTTGGTGGAATCGTAGCCGTATTTTTCGGCGTTATCCGTAAGTTCCTTGTACGCGCTTTCTATAAGATCCTTAGCGAGATCGCGGTTCATGCCGTTCATCGCGTCGTAAGCGTCCTGATAGTCGCTGTATGTGCGGGTGCCGTCCGACCAGGTTCCGTTGTCGTTCTGCGTAAAGCCGTAGACGCGGAGAAGAGCTTCCTTGGCGGTCTGGGTGTCGCGGTACACGCCGCCGTTATCTACGTCGTAGTAGTAGCTCGGTCCGAGCAGTCCGTAGCATGACTTGTGCGAGGTGTAGACGGATGCGTTGTAGTCGTCCCTGTCGAGATAGAGAGATATAGCTTTTCTGAAATCTTCGATGGCGAGAATGCCGTTGTTGCGTCCGTTATTTTTAAGCACGCTGAGATTGGAATACAGCTGGATGCCGAAGGTGCCCGTGCCGGGTGCGTAATACGTGTATTTGGAATTTCTGTAATCGTCCTTATGATCGAGGTCGAGACCGATATCGTCTATTTCGCCCTTGAGGAAACTCATCCACTGCGTGTTTATATCTGATATCTTTTCGCACTCCACTTTGGTGACGTTGTACTGGTTTGCGTTGTCCTCAAGCCCGTAGCCGTACCAATATTCGTTTCTTTCCAACGTATATGATTTACCGCTTTGGAACTGGCTGAGTTTGTAGGGACCCCAGCTTGCGGACGTTGCGCGCGAGGAGTTGTAGTTGGTCGTCCAAAGGGTGGAACCCGTCTGCGGCTCCTTTTTGCAATCTTCATAGAGATCTTCCTTTACGAGGGGAAGACTGCCGAAGCTGTATGCCGCGAGGTAGGAAAGACTGCCGTCCTCTTTGAGCATCTCTATGGGCGCGTCGAGGCATACGACGAGTTCGTAATCGCTCGGCGCGTAGATTCCGACCTTATCGAAAGAGATCGTATCCATGTTTGAACCGTAGTAAACGAACTCCTCCCATTCGAGATAAGCGTAATCGCCATCATCCTCAGCGCGGGCTTCGGCGTCGGCATAGCCGTACAATTCGGCTATGATATCCGACAGGGCACGCGCAAGCTCTTCGTTCATTTTGATAAGTCCCGTCACCGAATCCTTTGCGGCGGCGAGCTTCTGATACGCCTCCTCGTTTACCGTGATGTAACCGTAATTGTAATAGTCCTGCAAGCTGTTGCTGCTCCAGTTACCGCCGTCGTTCAAATCGAACACGATGTAGTATTCCGTACCGTCCACAGTGTGCTTTAAGTAGCCTTCGTCGTCCTTTTCGAAGTCGGAAAGCGCAACGTATTCGTCCTCGCCGTAATCTTCGCTAATCATGTTCATAACGCTGCCGAGCTGACCGCCGTACAGGTAATTTCTCGTATTCTTGATACGGATATTGTTATAATAGGTCGAAGCGCGCATATTGAAGAACAGG
>CAZQNK010000042.1:10696-11910 GCA_964594955.1 uncultured Clostridia bacterium
ATTCTTGATACGGATATTGTTATAATAGGTCGAAGCGCGCATATTGAAGAACAGGGGATCGAGCTGCTGCTCCATAGTATACACGAAGTCGCCCGCGACGATGGGCGTGCCGTCGTCCCACTTCAAATCCTTGCGCAGCGTGATCTTCCAGGCGTAGCTGCCCGCCGCTTTCTGCGCGTCCGTATAGCCCCACTTTGCGTCTACCGAGGAAGTTACGTCTTCAAGAGCCGTAGCCGCGGAGTATTTGACGGAGTAGCCGCCGTCCACTATTGCGTCGTAATTTACCGTGCCGTCCTCTTTGAACTTGCCGCCCTTGGCTTCGTCGAACTCGTAATCGTATTCAAAGAACGGGGAAACGATGTAATCGAGGATCTGCGTGTCGTTGTTGTCGTCATACGTCAGCTCGTTCCAGTTGCTGGGCATTACCGTGGTATAAGTGCGGTAAGTGCCCTCTTTTACCTCTGCCTGTTCGGTCGTGCCGTCGCACGCCGCCAACGTCGCCGCGAATGATGCGGTCATAACGCCCGCAAGCGCGATTGAACCGAACTTTTTCCATTTCTTTGCCATTGTGTTACCTCCTAAGATAACAGCGTTTACATATATCGTAACGCCGTTAAACCGAATAAAGTTTTTTCGCGTACAAACTACGGTTGTACGCCTCGCCTTTTTTGGGACAAAAAAGGATTTTTGCCGTTTCCGCTCAGCCGCGGAAGTGTGAAATAAAAACGTATAAATGAATGTATAAACGCTTATTCATATATTCATCATATGAAATTATTTTATTGAATATTTTATCAGCTTTTATGCAAGGCGTCAAGCATATTTATTCTGTTTTTTATCTTTTTTTGGCTTTAATTATAGTTTTTTCTAATATCGGCAATTAATTAATTTTATAATTATGCGATTTTTGTTACATACTGACGAAATATGGAAATATTTAACGCTTTCCGTCCTTTTGCCCGTTTGTCGTGCAGTCGGAACCCTTGCCCGCCCCTCGCTCCTCTCCCTCGCTCCTCTCCCTTCGCCCGCCTCTCATTCGCCCGCCACAAAAATAAACGGCCTTATGCGTTATACATAAGACCGTTATTTATTGCTCCGCCTGCTTATTCAAGACCTTGTTGTTGCAATTCGTACATTCTTGCATAAATGCCGCCCTTTGCTTTAAGCTGCTTGGGCGTACCCTGTTCGGCAACCTTACCGCCTTGCAGTACGAC
>CAZQNK010000043.1:0-11475 GCA_964594955.1 uncultured Clostridia bacterium
TCGGATTGAACCTCTTCTTCCGCCTCCGCATGAACGTTGAAATTTTCTTCGTTATGAGCGTTGAAATTTTCTTCGTTATGAACGTTGAAATTTTCTTCGTTATAGTTTAACAGCCAATCGGTAGAACACCCGAACAGCTTGCTCAACTTTATAAGCTTTTCCGTTTCGGGGAAGGCAAGGTCGCTTTCCCAACGCGAAACCGCCTGACGGCTTACGCCCATAAGGTCGGCAAGCTCTGCCTGCGTAAATTCTTTTTCTTTTCTGCATCGCGCTATTTTTTCGACCGTCGTCATATAAGTCACCCCGCTGTCGGTTTACGAATTTATATTAACCAAACCGCCGGAAAAAGTCAATATTATCTCGGTTTACAAATGTAACTTTTGGGTTGCACTGCCCTTGTAAACCGAAAATCCGATCGCTTTTACGGCGTTTTTCGGCAATAATTAAACTCTATCGCGCCCCTATTGTACAAAAAACGAATAAGCCCTCCTTCGTTCGGCTGAAATTTACCTGAAAATTCAAATATAAAAAGCCCCGCGCGTTGCGCAGGACTTCTATGTTTATCCTTTAATTAAACGAGTTCGATGATTGCCATTTCGGCTGCGTCGCCGCGGCGCTCGCCAAGCGTATAGATGCGGGTATATCCGCCGCCCTGTCCGAGCTCTTCCGCGCGCTGTGCGTATTTGGGAGCAATCTCGTTGAAGAGCTTTTCCATAAGGGGATGGCGAATGTCTTCCGTTCTCTTTTTGAAGTCGGACTTCTTTTCGCCGAAGGGTTTTACTTCCTGCAAATCGCGGAGCTTGCCCATAAGCTGACGGCGCGCCGCAAGCTTTTTGGGGCTGTCCTTAACGCTCTTTACGGTAGTTTCTTTGCCCTTACTGTCGGTCTTGACTACGTCGAATTCAACGTTGTCGTCATAGACCTTTATAGCCTTTGTGATTATCTTTTCAACGTAGGATTGAAGCTCCTTCGCCTTTGCCTTAGTGGTAGTAATTTTGCCGTACCAGAGCAATTCGGAAGCCTGATTTCTTAAAAGCGCTTCTCTCTGCTCAGCCGTTCTTCCCAATTTACCGGGCATAATTAATCCTCCTTGTTAGCTAATGAAAGTCCGTACGACTCGAGCTTCTGGATAACCTCGTCAAGAGATTTTCTGCCCAAGTTCCTTACTTTCAGCATTTCGTCTTCTGTCTTTCTCGTCAAATCTTCTACCGTATGGATATTCGCGCGCTTCAAACAGTTGTACGAGCGCACCGACAAATCCATATCTTCGATTGCCATGGCGAGTATTTTCGCCTGTCTGTCGTCCTCGTTCTTGACGAGAATATCCATATCCTTTATTGTGTCGGACAGGTTTACAAACAGCGATATGTGATCCTGCATTATCTTTGCCGCAAGCGAGACGATTTCCTTTGCGCTGAACGCGCCGTTCGTCCATACTTCCAGCGTGAGCTTGTCGTAGTCGGTATTCTGACCTACGCGAGTATTTTCAACCGAATAATTTACCTTTTTGACGGGTGTGTAAATGCTGTCCATGGGAATGTAATCGAGAAGTTCGGTACGGGTGTGATCTGCGCCCTTGTAGCCGCGGCCTCTTCCGATCGTTATTTCCATATCTATCTTGCCGCCTGCGTCTATTGTGCAGATGTGCTGGTCGCCGTTGATAATTTCAATTTCGGCGTCCTCGGCAATGTCGCTTGCCTTGACTTCGCAAGGTCCTTCCTTATAAAGGTGAATTACTTTAACATAGTCCTTATCGGTTACTGCGGTTTTAATTGCGAGAGACTTTAAATTGAGAATTATCTCCGTTACGTCCTCTTTTACGCCCGGCACCGCTGAAAACTCGTGCTTAACGCTGCCGTCGAGGAATCTTATCCCCTGCGCGGCGGCTCCCGGAAGCGCCGAGAGCAATATTCTTCTGAGGCAGTTGCCTATTGTAAGACCGAAACCCTTTTCAAGCGGTTCTACTACGACCTTCGCGTACGACTGATCTTCGCTTTCGTCTACCGCTATTTTGGGCATATCCATTTCGATCATATAACTTCCTCCTTAATTTTATTTTACTTGGAGTACAGCTCGACTATCATGTGCTCTGCAATCTGACTGTCAATATCGTCTCTTTCGGGAAGCGAAAGGATTTTTCCCTGTAATTTCTCGGGGTCGAATTCAACCCACTTAGGTATGTTCGTCGCCTTGGACGACTTGATTACCTCGAAATATTTGTTGGAAGTTTTGCTCTCTTTTACGGTGATTACGTCGCCTACTTTTACGGTATATGAGGGGATGTTTACCTTTTTACCGTTGACGAGGAAATGACCGTGGTTGACAAGCTGTCTTGCCTGCGAACGGCTTACGCCGACGCCCATGCGGTATACAACGTTGTCAAGTCTGCGTTCAAGAAGGGAAAGCATGTTTTCACCGGTAATACCCTTCATTCTGTCCGCCTTTTCATAGCAAGCGCGGAACTGCCCTTCCTGTACGCCGTAAATTCTTTTAACTTTCTGCTTTTCGCGGAGCTGCTTGCCGTATTCGGAAACCTTCTTTCTGGCAGCTGCAAGACCGTGCTGACCGGGTGCGACGTGCCTCTTTTCAAAAGGACACTTGCCGTTGTAGCACTTATCGCCCTTTAAAAAGAGCTTTCCGCCCTCTCTTCTGCAAAGACGGCATTTTGCTTCTCTGTAAGTAGCCATATTCTAAACCTCCTTATACCCTGCGGCGCTTAGGGGGCCTGCACCCGTTGTGAGGAATGGGGGAAACGTCGGAAATAAGCGTGATTTCCAGCTCGCATGCCCCGATTGCCCTTATAGCCGATTCTCTGCCCGCTCCGGGGCCCTTTACATAAACTTCTACCGAGCGAAGACCGTGTTCCTTAGCCGCTCTGCAAGCCGTTTCAGTTGCCTGCTGGGCTGCGAAGGGCGTGCCCTTCCTCGAACCTTTAAAACCGAGGCTGCCTGCGGACGACCATGAAATGGCGTTGCCCTGCATATCGGTTACGGTTACAAGCGTATTATTGAAAGAGGAACGGATATGAACCTGACCTCTGTCGACTTTTTTAAGCTCTCTGCGTTTTCTCGTAGTCTGCTTTTTAACCTGTGCCATACGTCCTCCTTACTTAGCTCCCTTCTTCTTCGCGACGGTGCGACGGGGTCCTTTCCTCGTTCTTGCGTTGGTTTTGGTGGACTGTCCGCGCACGGGCAGACCCTTTCTGTGACGGATACCGCGATAGCATCCTATTTCCATAAGTCTCTTGATATTGAGCGACACTTCGGTACGAAGTTCGCCTTCCACTCTCAGATTGTGGTCGATATATTCCCTCAATTTCGATACGGTAGTTTCGTCAAGGTCTTTGACTCTCGTGTCGGGGTCCACGCCCGTTGCGGCGAGAATCTTTTGCGACGTTTTAAGACCGATACCGTAGATGTAGGTAAGTCCGATTTCTACCCTTTTTTCTCTGGGTAAATCCACACCGGCAATACGTGCCATTATTGATTAACTCCTTAATAATTTTTAATTTGGTTTGAATATATAAGCCTCTTTAAATCTTCCGCCCGAAATTGGAATGAGGCGGAAAATAAAAAGGGAATTGTTTTTGCAGTAATTCACGCATTTCAGGCATACTCAACCCGAAAAAATTGCGAACGACCTTTTGCGCAAGCGGACAATGCAACATGCCTTTGCATGAAAGGGCATAAAATACCCTTTGAAGCGTTATAAGACGGTATTGCAAAGCGCGGAACGCGCTATTTAACCCTGACGCTGTTTATGGCTTTTGTTCTTGGAACAAATGACCATAACTTTGCCGTTTCTTTTTATGACTTTGCATTTATCGCACATGGGTTTTACCGAAGGTCTGACTTTCATGATTATATTCTCCTATCGTCGGTTATTATTGATATCGGCGGGGCGATGCGCCTTACGCGCGCCGCCTTGCTTAGTTTTTGCTGCGCCAGGTAATTCTGCCTTTGGTTAAATCATACGGGCTTATTTCAAGCTTTACGTTATCGCCCTCTATTATCCTTATATAATTGAGGCGAAGTTTGCCCGATATATACGCCGTAATGACGTGCCCGTTGGACAGTTTTACTTTAAAGTTTGCATTGGGCAGGCACTCTATTACCTTGCCCTCGGTTTCGATAACGTCGTCCTTAGACATCTGAATTGCCGTTCTCCGTTATATTTTCTCCGCCCTCTCCGCCTTGCGGTGCGGGGCAATTAAAGCCTTTCAGCGCCGAATACACCTCGGTATCGAACACTTTTTGATCAGTTAAAAATTTGTTGCCAATCGACTCGGCGGTCTGAGGCAAAAGGCGCAGGTGCCTTAGGTTTTTCTTCTTGGGGGAGGCTATCCTTTTGAAATTTCCGTCCGTAACGAGCACGAAGCCGTTCGGCAAAACTTCCTTTATGATATAAAACCTGCCTTTGTCCCTGCCCTGCAAGCTTTCGCAGACGCCGCCGACGGTCGGGGTCTTTAATTTCATTTCTATCCGAACCTCTCTTCGGGGAAACAGACTTTCAAAGCGTCAGAATTTCCGCGCCGTTCTCCGTAATGAGAACGGTATTTTCATAGTGCGCCGCAGGTTTTCCGTCCGCCGTTCTCACCGTCCAGCCGTCGTTTCTATCGAAATTGACGCGCCAGGTGCCCATGTTGATCATAGGCTCTATGCAGATAGTCATGCCCGCTTTAAGACGGACGCCCGTGCCCTTTTTGCCGTAGTTGGGGACGGAAGGGTCCTCGTGCATTTCCCTGCCTATGCCGTGGCCGACGAGGTCGCGGACGACGCCGTAGCCGTTTGCCTCGGCATGGGTCTGTACCGCATAACCTATATCGTAGAGGGGCGTTCCCGCCCGTAAGCCTTCAAGCGCTTTAAAAAAGCACTCTTCGGTTACTTTGACGAGTTTTCGCTTTTCCTCGGAAACGTTGCCGATGAGGAAAGTGCGGCAGGCGTCGCCGTTGTAGCCGTTCTTTTCCGCCGTTATATCCACGCTTACGATATCGCCGTCGAGGAGAATTCTGTCGGACGGAATGCCGTGAACGACTACTTCGTTGACCGAAACGCACGAACTTGCGGGATAACCGCAATAACCGAGGGAGGAAGGAACCGCGCCCGAGGCGGTGATGTACCTGTAAACGAGTTCGTCCACCTCTTTGGTGGTCATGCCGGCGTGAATGTTCTTGCCGACAAATTCAAGCGTTTCTTTGACTATCCTGCAACTTTCGCGCATGAGCGCGATTTCTTTGTCGCTCTTTATAGAAATCATTATAATATATTTCCGAATTTTTCGCAAATCTGTGCGAACACTTCGTCGGGGCTTCCCTCTCCGCTTGTGACGGTCATAAGCTTTCCCTGCGACTTGTAATAATCAATCAGCGGAGCCGTCTGCGAAAAATAAGTTTCAAGCCGCGCGCTTACCGTTTCGGGATTGTCGTCCGCGCGCCGATAAAGTTCTTTTCCGCACTTGGCGCAGGTAGTCCTCCCGCCGAGCGTGGAGACGTGGTAACTTTCGCCGCAGGAGCAGACGCGCCTGCCGCAAATTCTGTCCATCAGAAGCGCGGTGTCTACGTCTATGTTCAGGCAAATATCGATTTTTGCGAATTTATCGAGCTCCCGCGCCTGATAGAGATTGCGGGGAAAACCGTCGAGCATATACCCGTTTTTCGCGTCGTCCCAGCTAAGTCTGTCCTTGACTATGTCGCAGGTGACTTCGTCGGGAACGAGCTTGCCCGCGTCTATATAAGACTTGGCGAGCTTGCCTATTTCCGTGCCGCCTTTAATGTTGGCACGGAAAATATCGCCCGTAGATATATGCAGAAGTTTATATTTTTCCGCTATTTTGCTTGCCTGAGTGCCTTTACCTGCACCGGGCGCGCCTAATAAGATTATGTTCATATATATCCTTTCGCAAGTTCTTCGGAAACAAACGCCTGCATAACGGCGCGGTTGCCGTTTGCTTTCGCAACGCAGACTTGTTAAAGTTTATTTCAGGAAACCCTTGTAATTCTTCATCATAAGCTGCGATTCAAGCTGTTTATCAAGCTCCAACGCAACGGAAACGACGATCAGAATACCCGTGGTGGAGAACACCGACAGAAGCGAAGTTTCGCTTATGATATTGAGACTCGTGAGAACCATTGAAAGTATGGAGGGAATAAACGCAACCAGCGAAAGATATATCGCGCCGAACAGAGTTATTCTGTTGGAAATCTTCCTCAGGTAATCCGCAGTGGGTTTGCCGGGACGTATGCCCTGTATAAATCCGCCGTTCTGCTGTATGGTCTTGGAAACGTCGTCGGGATTGAACTGCATGGACGCATAGAAGAACGAGAAAGCAAAAATCAACAGGCACAGCGTAACCATGTAAATGAGCTGCCCGTACCAGTAGGGAGACGAGCCTGAGAACCAATTTGTGATTCCCGTTTCGGCAGAGCTTCCTGCGGCGAACAGGCTGATTATCATGTTGGGGAAAGATATAAGCGCGAATGCGAATATAAGAGGCATTACGCCCGAACCCGATATGCGCATGGGGATAACGGAGGATTGACCGCCGTACATCTTTCTGCCTTTAACCTGTTTTGCATACTGCACGGGAATACGCCTTTCCGACAAATCGACCGCAACGATAGCCGCAAATTCGACTATGGTAAGCAATACAAAGCCTAAAAGTTCCCATAAAACAGAGGGATTGCCGCTGAACGCATCGACCAACTTATCGACTATGGTGAGCCCCGCAGTCGAAACTATGCCGACGAAGATTATAAGCGATATGCCGTTGGAAACGCCGTATTCGGTTATTCTTTCGCCTATCCACATTACGAGCATCGCGCCCGCAGTGTATACGACGGTGAGGAATATGCCCGCCATCCAGGTCGCCGCCGTATCGCTTACAAGACCTACGTTCGCTCCGCCGAAGAATTTAAGTTCGAGAGCCGAACCGTTGCTTCCGTTCATTGCGAAATTAACGATTATGCCGATAGACTGCGCTACGGCGAGGGCGATTGTTACGTAACGGGTTATCTGGGCGATTTTCTTCCTTCCGTCCTCTCCCTGTTTGGAGAGTCTTTCAAGCGCGGGTATGCCCACCGTCAACAGCTGGATGATGATCGACGCGTTGATGTAAGGGCTTATGCCGAGGGCGAAGAGCGTCGCGTTCTGCAACGAGCCGCCCGTAATCGACGACATTAATTCGAGGAAGGTATTGCTGGTTATCGTGGTTTTGAACGTTTCCGTGTCTATGCCGGGTACGGGAATATAGCACCCCAGACGGAATACAAGCAAAAGAAGGAGGGTTATCCAGATCTTCTTTCTTATTTCCTTGACCTTAAAACAGTTTTTTATTGTTTCAAACATATAGCACCCCCATTAAGCGCGAGCGCTTAATCATTCGATAACTTCCGCAACGCCGCCGGCCTTTTCAATTGCCGCTTTGGCGCTTTCGGAATATTTAGCCGCCTTAACGGTGAGCGCAACATTGATTTCGCCCGTGCCCAGAACTTTGAGCCCGACCGAATTCTTGACGTGCTTTGCGAGATTGTTGTTTTCTATATAGTCGAAATCGACTACCGTACCTGCGGGAAGATCCGCAAGGCGGTTGAGGTTCACGATAGTGTAGCTCTTCGCCCACTTATTATGGAAACCGCGTTTAGGTACGCGGCGGGCTATGGGCATCTGGCCGCCCTCGAATCCGGGACGGACGCCGCCGCCCGAACGGGCCCACTGTCCTTTGTGTCCCTTGCCCGACGTTTTGCCGAGACCCGAACCTATACCTCTGCCAAGCCTTTTAGGCTCTCTCGTAGAGCCCGCTGCAGGCGATAATGTATCTATTCTCATTTCTGATCTCCTTCGATTTGCTCGACCTTGAGAAGGTAAGAAACCTTCTTGATCTGTCCCAGAATTGCGGGATTTTCTTCAAAGGTCTTGCTCTGACGGATTTTTTTGAGCCCGAGAGCGGCTACCGTATCCTTTACGGATTTAACTTCGCCGTTCGTGCTCTTGATAAGCGTAACTTTTATCATAGCTTTACCTCCTTAACCCTTTAATTCTTCTACCGTCTTGCCGCGTGCAGACGCCACGTCCTCGGGCGATTTAAGCGAATAAAGTCCGCATACTGCCGCTTTTACGCAGTTGATGGGGTTGGAAGTGCCGTGCGATTTGGTTCTGACGTCTTTAACGCCCGCCGCCTCCATGACGGCGCGGACGGGGCCGCCTGCGATAACGCCGGTACCTTCTGCCGCGGGCATCATAAGCACGGAGCCTCTGCCGAACACACCTTGTATTGTGTGAGGTATGGAAGTGCCTTGCAGGCTGACCTTTTTCATGTTCTTTTTAGCCTGCGCGTTTGCTTTTTCGATTGCCTCGGGGACTTCCTTGCTCTTGCCCATGCCGTAGCCTACCGAACCTTTGCCGTCGCCTACGACTACAAGCGCCGCGAAACGCATATTTCTGCCGCCCTTTACGGTTTTGGTTACCCTGTTAACCTGTATGAGCTTTTTGATAAGACCGTCGTCTTCCTGTCTTCTCCTCTGGTCCCTTCTTGCAGGTCTTTCTTTCTTTTCTTCCATATCAAACTCCTTAGAAATCGAGTCCGGCTTCCCTTGCGCCGTCTGCCAATGCCTGTACGCGTCCCGTATAGAGATATCCGCCTCTGTCGAATACGACAGACTTGATACCGAGGGACTTAGCCTTTTCGGCAACCGCCTTGCCGACTTCCTTAGCGGCGTCGGACTTGCTAAGCGACGCAACCTTATCCTTTATATCCTTTTCAAGCGTGGACGCCGAGCAGAGCGTTACGCCCTTCGTATCGTCGATGACCTGTACATAGATATGGTTGAGGCTGCGGAATACGCACATTCTGGGGGTTTCGCCCGTGCCGCTTATCTTTTTGCGGACGCGCGCGTGCCTTCTCAATCTTTCGATGTTTTTATCTATTTTCTTAATCATAATAACTCCCCGGACAATTAACCGCACAAGGCGGTATATCCTTCGCATAGACGCCTAAGCGCACGCGAAATTATTTCTTGCCCTTGCCTCCCGTCTTGCCTTCCTTTCTTTCGATTACTTCGCCCTTATAAGCGATGCCGTAACCGTGGTAGGGTTCGGGTATTCTTATGGTGCGGATATCAGCCGCAACCTGTCCTACAAGCGCTTTATCAATGCCTGTAACGGTGATTTCGTTGGGGGTGGGACATTCAAGCTTTATGCCCTGAGGTTCGGCAAACTCAACGGGATGGGAAAATCCTACGTTTAAAACGAGTTTGGAGCCCTGCTTCTGAACCTTCCAGCCGACGCCGTTTACCGTGAGCGAACGGGTATATCCTTCGGTTACGCCCACTACCATGTTGTGAAGAAGCGCCCTGTAAAGACCGTGTTTTGCGTTTGCGTCAGGCGTTTCGGAAGTGGTTACCACATGCGCAACGCCTGCGTCTACTTTAATATCAATATCACCGACTACCTTCTGCGTGAGCGTACCCTTGGGGCCCTTGACGGTAATAACGCCGTCTTCGAACGTTACGGTTACGCCTGCGGAGATAGCTACGGGTAATTTACCGATTCTCGACATATCTGAACCTCCTTACCAAACGTACAGCAACACTTCGCCGCCGACGTTCTGTGCCTTAGCCTGTCTGTCGGTCAGGATGCCTTTGTTCGTGGAAAGAACCGCCGTTCCGAGTCCGTCCAAGACGCGGGGCATTGTTTCCACGTCGGAATATACGCGGAGACCGGGACGCGAAACGCGTTTAAGTCCGTTTATAACCGACTGTCTTTTGCCTACATATTTCAAGGTTATAACTATCTTGCCGTTGTAGCCGTCTTCTACGAGTTTTACGTCCGAAACGTAGCCCTCTGCGAGCATTATATCGGCAATAGCTTTTTTCATTTTGGACGAGGGAACCTCGACCGTATCCTTGTTTGCCCTTATTGCGTTTCTTACGCGGGTGAGCATATCTGCTATCGGATCTGTCATTTTCTCTCTCCTCCTTCTTACCAGCTCGATTTCTTTACGCCGGGAATCTGTCCCTTGTAAGCGAGGTTACGGAAACAAATTCTGCAAACGCCGTACTTACGGAGAACCGCATGGGGTCTGCCGCAAATGGAGCATCTCGTATACGCTCTCGTCGAGTATTTAGCAGGTCTTTGCTGCTTGTTTATCATTGCTTTCTTTGCCATAATTTCTCCTTACTTCTTGAAGGGCATTCCCAAAGCCCTTAAAAGCTCTCTCGCTTCTTCGTCCGTCCGCGCCGTCGTCACGAAACAGATGTCCATGCCCCTGATCTTTTCTACCTGATCGTATTGGATTTCGGGGAAGATAAGCTGTTCCTTGACGCCCATGCAGTAGTTGCCTTTGCCGTCGAAGCTATCCGAAGGAACTCCGCGGAAATCGCGGACCCTGGGAAGGGCTATCGAAACGAACTTGTCATAGAAATCATACATACGCTTGCCGCGCAACGTAACTTTCAAACCGACGGTCATGCCTTCGCGCACTTTGAAGTTTGCGACGGACTTTTTAGCCTTGCAAATTATGGGCAGCTGGCCTGTGATCTGCTTTAATTCGTTCTGCGTCGTCTGAATAGACTTTGCATTGTCTTTTATATCGCCTAAGCCCGTGCTTACTACTATTTTTACGAGCTTTGGAACCTGCATGGGGTTCTTATAGCCGAACTTCGCCGTGAGGGCGGGAACGACGTCTTTCTTATAATTTTCAAGTACTCTCGACGTTGCTTCGGTTTTCGCTTCGCTCTTTTCGGGTACTTTTGACTTTACTTCACTCTTCGCCATACCGCTTCTCCTTATTCTGCTTTATCCGACTCTGCGGCGTCCTCTTTCTTTGCACGCTTTCTTACGCGCTTCTTGGGAGCCTCTTCCTTCTTTGCGGGCTTGCCGGACTTACCGACGTAAGCTTTATCAAGCACCGCGCCGCACTTTCCGCATACGCGAACTTTTTTGTCGCCGTCTACGTTGTGTTTTACCCTTATAGCTTTATGGCAGGAAGGGCATACAACCATTACGTTGGAAACGTCTATGGAGCCTTCCACCTCTGCTATTTTGGAAACTTCGTTTGCCTTTCTCGCCTTCTGCGCTCTCTTCTGCACATTGACGCCCTCAACCACTACGGTTCCGTGTTTGGGAGAAGTGGCAACTACTTTGCCCTGCTTACCCGCGTACTTACCTGTGATTACGAGCACGTTGTCATTCAATTTAACGTTCATAACATCTCTCCTTAATTACAGTACCTCGGGTGCAAGCGAGATTATCTTCATATAGTTCTTCTCGCGCAATTCCCTTGCTATCGGTCCGAAAATACGCGTTCCGCGCGGTTCCTTGTTTGCATTTATTATTACGGCTGCATTGTCGTCGAAGGTGATGTATGTGCCGTCGTTACGTCTTATTCCCTTTGTGGAACGTACGATGACCGCTTTTACAACTTCACCCTTTTTGACTGCGCCGCCGGGGGTTGCCGTCTTTACCGAGCATACGATTACGT
>CAZQNK010000044.1:0-10977 GCA_964594955.1 uncultured Clostridia bacterium
TTACCGCCCATTGTCATCCCGACCGAGGGAGTGTAACGACCGCCCCATTGTCATCCCGACCGGAGTGAACGCAGTGAACGGCGCGGAGAGAGCCCCCAAATAACATCAACAAGTCAAAGAAAAATGAGATCTTTCGACTGCGTTCGCTACGCTCACTACGCTCAAGATGACAAAGTGAGGAGCGAATTTCTCCATGCGCTACGCTCACTACGCTCAAGATGACAAAGTGAGGAATATAGGGGGATTCCTCCGTGCGCTGCGCTTAGTTTGCACAATATTATCTGAAATCTTTTTGTAATGCGGTGTGCAAAGTTTCGGGATTGCACCCTCACGCGGAATGATGGGGTGCGCTTGGAATGACAGTGAGAGGGCAAAGCGTTTCTTATCTTTGCGGGGATTGTCGCTTGACAGCGCGGCGATATAGTAATATAATGTTTAAAATAAGTTATAGGAGTTCTATTTATGTTAAAGGCAGGCGATATCGCACCCGAGTTTACTCTTTCGGATAAAGACGGAAATTCTGTTTCGCTTTCGGATTTTAAGGGCAAAAAAGTGGTTCTGTATTTTTACCCCAAGGACAACACTCCCGGTTGCACCCGTCAGGCGTGCGCTTTTGCGGCGGCTTTCGAACAGTTGAAAACTCTGAACGCCGTAATAATCGGAGTCAGCAAGGACAGCGCCGCTTCCCACGTTAAATTTGCGGAAAAGTATTCCCTTCCGTTCATTCTTCTGTCCGACCCCGACCACAGCGCCATAGAGGCTTACGGCGTCCGGCAGGAAAAGAAGTTGTACGGAAAAATTTGTTTCGGCGTGGCGCGCACGACTTTTGTCATAGACGAAAACGGCGTAATCGAACGCGTTATGCAAAAGGTAAAGCCCGATACAAACGCTGCGGAAGTCGCGGCATATTTGCAGGGCAATTAACATTAAGGTCTTAAAAGTGTGATTTTTATGAACGTAAGCTTAAATTTGCTTGCAAATTCCGAAGTTATTGCGCAGAGGGTTTTTAACCCTCTGTACATATATCTCGACATTGTATTTTTGGTGTTTTTGTGCGCCATGCTATTCTTTAAAAAGAAATATCTTACCCTGCTTTTCGGAATCGCGGGCGGCATACTGTATATGATAGTGGACTACGGCATTTTCCACCTTGCCCTGCACACGCGCACGATAGAAGGGGGAGATATGTTCCTCGTGCTGCTTTGGATGAGCATGAGCTACGGCATTACAAACTTTGTATGGATATGGCTGTGGATATCAAAGGACAAGCACCTTGTAGAATGGTCGTTGCTGATTTGCATATGGTGGATAGCCGCGCCGATGCTGGCTTCCACGTTCGGCGCAGACCTCCCTTTGATAAAGATACAGCGTACAACGGGTTCATATCACGGATATATGGCGCTTATACTGTTTGCGGGCTACGGCGCGGGCATAGTTTATAACCTGTTTCAGAGGGACAAGGAAAAGAGGATACCTCTTTTATGGTTGCTTGCAATAGGAATACTTGTTCAGTTTGCGTGGGAGTTTTCCCTGCTTATCGGCGGAATACGCAGCGCCGAGATAGATTCCTGGGTGGATAAACTGACTACGCTTGTGGTCAATTCCCTGCTTGAAACAAACCTCGGCATGGTGCCCATATTCGCAATATACGTGTTTATAACCTGCCGTTTGACGGAAAATTTGAAAAAGCGGCAAAAGGTGGGTTTCACCGAAAGAATAGCGGAGTTAAACCGAACAAAAGTGCGCGGAGAATGACGATAGCGTAACATTTGCCGTTAAATCCGTCCGTGAATATTTTCAGTCCGAACGGGCATAATAGGTATATGAGCAGTCGCAAAGAAAAAAAGATTATAGAGGACGTTTTTGAAAGGTGCGTCAGCGCCAACGAGTGTACGGGCGCGTTTCAGAAAGTCGCCCTTGACCCCGACGAGGTTGAAAAATTTCATAAAATGTTCAATAGTTTTGACGGGCACGACAGTTTGGATTGAACGGTAAATAAAGGCGGAAGCGCGCGCCGAAGGGCGCGCGCTTCTTTACTTTTTTATTAAATGTATTGAAATTCCGCTTAAAGGGTGGTATAATTAAAAAAATCACATCAAGGATGGCGTTATGAAGTATATTCTCGCCCTCGACCAGGGCACTACAAGCACCCGCGCAATAGTTTTCGACGGCAAGGGGGACATTGTCGCCCGCGCCCAACAGGAGTTCAGACAGATATATCCCCAACCGGGGTGGGTTGAACATTCCCCGCAGGATATTCTGGCTTCCGTAATGGCGGTCATAGGCGAAGTTTTAGTGCGTGCGGGCGCAACCGCGGACGACGTTGCGGCAATCGGCATAACAAATCAGCGTGAAACCACTATCGTATGGGACAAAAAGACGGGTAAACCCGTCTATAACGCCATAGTGTGGCAGTGCCGCCGCACGGCGGATTTCTGCGAAAAGTTGAAGAGCGAGGGCTTTTCCGAAAAAATTTACAATAAAACGGGACTTGTGCCCGACGCGTATTTTTCCGCCACTAAAATAAAGTGGATTCTGGACAACGTGGACGGCGCGCGCGCCCGTGCGGAAAACGGCGAGCTCGCGTTCGGAACTGTGGATACGTATATACTTTGGCACCTTACAAACGGCAAAGTGTTCGCCACGGACTATACCAACGCAAGCCGCACAATGCTGTTTAATATACATAAATTAAAGTGGGATAAGGAGCTTTTGCGCCTTTTCGATATTCCCGAAAGCATGCTGCCCGAAGTACACCCAAGCGGCTATAACTACGGCAGGGTGGAAGGGGGAGTGCTTGCCTCCGTGCCCGTATGTTCGCTTGTGGGCGACCAACAGGCGGCGCTGTTCGGCCAGCTCTGTACCTCTGCGGGCGACGTAAAAAACACTTACGGCACGGGTTGTTTCCTGTTGATGAACACGGGCGGGCGGGCCGTAAAAAGTCAGAACGGACTTGTAACCACTTTGGGCGCCTCGCTTGACGATAAACCCTGCTACGTGCTTGAAGGCTCGGTGTTTGCGGGCGGCGCCGCGGTGCAGTGGCTGCGCGACGGGCTGAGAATTATAAATTCTGCGGAAGAGAGCGAAAAACTTGCCCGCGCCGTGGAATCGAGCGGAGGGGTATACGTCGTTCCCGCATTCACGGGGCTGGGCGCGCCCTATTGGGACGCGCAGGCAAGGGGAACCATAACGGGGCTTACCCGCGGCAGCACGCGCGAACATATAGTGCGCGCCACGCTTGAATCTGTCGCATATCAGGTCAGCGACCTTGTAAAGGCGATGGAAAAGGACGCGGGTATTAAGATAACCCGCCTTGCGGTGGACGGCGGGGCGTCCGTAAACGATTTTCTCATGCAGTTCCAAAGCGACATTCTTGACTGCGTAGCTGTGCGCCCGCGCATTGCGGAAACTACAGCTCTCGGCGCGGCTTACCTTGCGGGGCTTTGCGCGGGACTGTGGAGCGAGGACGGCATAAGGGAGAACGCCCGCGGCGACAGGGTTTACACCCCTGATATGCCCGAATTAACGCGCGTTACTCTGCTTGAAGGCTGGCGCAACGCCGTGAAAAAAGCGCGGCTTTGAGGCGGCAAGAAATTTAATAAGCGGCGCGGCGGCGGGCTTCATGCCCGCCGCCGCGCCGCTTAACCGTAAATTTCATTATAAATATGTTTTGCGTATATTTGGGCAATATTTATGCCCGTAACGCTCTCTATGCCGCCGAAAAACGCATTGGAATTTACTTCGCATACAAGATAACCGCTCTTGCCGCACAATACGTCAATTCCGCAATAGTCAAGGCCCAAAATGTTCGCAACCCTTTCGCATAGTCCCGTAAGATTGCCGTCGGGCTTGAACGGTTCGCCCTTTCCCCCCAATTCAAGGTTGGAACGGAAATCCCCCGCAGAGGTGCGCTTCATTGCCGCCGTGACTTTCCCGCCGATAACTATCACGCGTATATCCCGTCCCGCGCTTTCGGATATGAATTTCTGGAACAGGTGGGGCTTCAATTTCAATTTTTCCGCAATCTCTTCAAGCTGCGCCCTGCCGTCAATTTTATAAACGTCCCTTCCGAGCGAGCCGTAACTCGCTTTTGCTATCAGCGGATAGCCGAGAGCGTTTTCTATCAAGTCGAGCGTCTCTTTTTTTACCCGCTCTTCGGGGTCGTAACACAAAAGCCCCGCAAGCGTTTCGGGCATGGGCACGCCTTTGCCGGAAAGCGCGATGTGCGTCAGCATTTTGTCGTCGCATATTTCTATCGCACCGTGGCTGTTAAAAAGCCGCAGTCCGCTCTTTTCAAGCATGGCGGAAACATATTTGTCTTTATCAAGGTAAATACAAAAGTCGACCCCTTCCGTTTTATTCCCGATTTTGCCGTTGCCGTCCGTAAAAACGGGAAAGAAATCGTTGCGCTTTATTTCCGTTTCCACGCCCAGCTTTCCAAGTTCGGCTTTCAGCCTCGCGGGTTGGTTCATGGCGCTCGCAAGCCTTGAATATGCGTTTATCAGTATAAGTCCATTTTTCATATCTGTTTCGGTTTATTAATGCGCCCGCGCCGTTCGGCGCGGGCGCTTGACCCTTTTTATCTGTTTTTATAATAATTTTTCGCCGCTTTTTTATCGGGCGCGCCGTCTGTTATAATGGGTACGGTTTTGGATTTCTTTCCGCCCGCGCGTTCCGAATAGCAAACGGAAGAATACTTTGCGCCGCGCTCGATCACAAGCCGACAAAATGTATTTGAAAGTTTGTTTTCTATTTCCGAAAATACCGTAAGTCTGCGCGTGGGCGAAAGTTTTCCCAAATTCGTAAAATCGAATATAAGTTTTTCTTTATAGCCGTTTACCGTAACTTCGATCTTCGCGCCGTTTTGCGTTATGTAGAAGGTTAAAGAATCGCGTTCGGGGTGCATTAAAGCCGCGTTTTCAACGAATACGTCCTTAACGTATTTGCTTATAAGTCTGACGATTTCGCCGCCGAATTTCAGGTTGCAATAGGCCGCAACCGAAACCGCCGCGACAATCAGTATGGGCGCGGCTATAAACGCCGCAAGGCGCAGGGCGGGTAAATCCATGGTCTGTGCCACGGTGAAGCATATAATAAAGCCGACACATACCGCCGAGCAGACAATAAGCGCAACCGTTCCCATGCGCTCCCCGCGCAAAAGTTTTTTCAATTTTTCGTCGTAAAATTCCGCCATAGCGCATTCTCCTCAAGGATTAATTCTATTTTATTCCTCGTCGGCCTTTTCCGTCAAGCCTTTTTTGCCTTTTTTGCGATATTTCACGCACTCGGTCAAAAGATATTCTATCTGACCGTTTACAGAGCGAAACTCATCGTCCGCCCAGCGTTCAAGCTCGGCGTAAAGGCTCTCTGATATGCGCAGCGGCACCTGCTTTTTTGCGTTCTTTTCTTTTTCCATGTCGTTCTGTTTTACGCGTCTTTCCGGGCAGTAAGCTTTAAGGTCAGTTTCCGTAACCGTTGCCCGCAAACGGGGCGAGCGTTTCGGGGTTTTCAAGTTTTAAATCGAATATATTCCCGCAGGAAACGCAAGCCTGTGCGTTAACGAGGCTTACTTTGGGTATAAGTTTTTTGCTTTGCACTTTGGCGCCTGCAAACAATTTGTTGTTGCCGTACGCGCTGAAAAATATTTCCAGCGTATTCGCGCTGTTGCATTTGGGGCATCTCATATAAAATCTCCTTTATCTATAATAGCATAACGGTTCCGTAAATCGATAATATTTTGTGAAATTTCTTCGGCTTTCCCTTTGCAGATTGAAAACTCTATTGTTAAAATGCGCTTTCCCGAACGTTTGCGGCACAGGCAAGATTTTATCCGCCAATAGACGTTCAATTTCAATTGCGCGTTCTCTTTCAACACGACTTCGAGTATTTTCGATTTTTCACGGTAGTTGAGGCTTTCCATGCATTCCCAGGGCAAAAACCTATGGGAAACACGTCTGTATATGCGTACAGTCCTCGTTCGTCGGAATAAATTAAAAATTTACGACCCAATCTCATGAACAGCGAAACGCTTATCGAAAAGAATGGAACGCCCGCAAACAGCGCAACTATAATGCTTACCGTTCTGAACGCGATAATTTCGCTTGTTTTCGCGTCTGTCGGCATAAAAAAGGCGAGCGCGGGTTCGGCAAGCATTACGCCGCCTATATATAGAAATATCAGCGCGAAAATAAACGTTATCGGGCGTTTGTTTTTAATATATATCGGCTGTAAGTTTATATCGTTTTGCATGGCGGCTATCCTTTTTTAACGGACGAATATTGCAAGGTCAGTCGGCTCAAATCGTTGGCGGCTTTTGCAACGTCGTCCGCAAAACGCAGTCTGTACTTCTTGCCGTTTGCGGAAAGAATTACGGTCCCGCGGTTCAAATTAGAATACGCCGCAGTCATTTGTCTGTAATTTAAAAAGCGCACGTCGCTTATTTTAAACGTCATTCCTTTGAAAATCAAGAATTCGCTTTGCCTTATTATTAAATCCGTCGGGGTTTTCAAGTAAGAAATTAAATATATAAGGCATACCGCCAGAACTGCCGCTAAAATAATGATTAAAGATATGCAGGCAATTATATCTGTTTCCCCTTCACCGCTTAAAAGAAAGAAATCTAAAACGAACGCCAAAACCAGAATTACGAAAGCAAATATTAAAGCCACGATTTCGGCTTTACCGATTATATGTTTTTTTGCTATTGTGTAAGTGCGGTTGTCCGTGCGCGCGTTATCCCTTGCGGGGCGGCTGTCGGGGCTTTCGGCTCTTAAAATACGGTAAACCGTTTCAAACGCGGCTACGACGTTTTTTACGTTTTTGCAGAGGTAGGAGGAAGTCGTCGTAAATATTTGCAATTTGCCAAAGAGCGTCTGCGAAAATCCGCTGTTTAAGGGCGGTTTTTCGGCAAATGCCGTCAAAGCCGGCTGCGGTTGCCGAAAAAAGCCCGAAAACTTTTAATATATCGACCCGCTGTTGACGATGGGCTGGGCGTCGCGGTTGCCGCAGAGAACGACCAACAGGTTGGAAACCATCGCCGCCTTTCTCTCGTCGTCGAGTTCCACTATGTGATTTTCCGAAAGCTTTTTAAGCGCCATATCCACCATGGAAACGGCTCCGTCAACAATCTTCTGCCTTGCCGCTATTATTGCCGAGGCCTGCTGGCGTTGCAGCATCGCCGCCGCAATTTCGGGCGCGTAGGCAAGGTTGTTTATGCGCGCGTCCATAATTTCAATGCCCGCCATATCTACGCGGTTTTGAAGCTCGGCTTTAAGAACGTCGGCGATTTCCTGCGACGAACCTCGGAGCGACTTCTCGTCGCCGTTGTCGCTTACGTCGTAGGGGTATTGGCGGGCGACCTGCCTTATCGCGCTGTCGCACTGTGTGGAAATAAAGGTCATGTAATTTTCAACCGAAAATACCGCTTTTGCCGTGTCGCATATGCGCCATATGACTACCACGCTTATTTCTATGGGGTTGCCCTCTTCGTCGTTCACTTTCTGTTTGTCGTTGTTCAAAGTCATGGCTTTAAGGCTTACCTTTTTTCCGAGTTTTCCGTAAGCCGCCGCAGGGTTCTGCGCCACGCAGAAGGGGTTCACGAAATAAAACCCGTCTTTTTTGAGAGTGCCGTGATACTTGCCGAAGAGCGTGAATACAAGCGCTTCGTTGGGAGCGAGCACTTTAAGCCCCGCTAGGCAGACCATCGCCGCCGTTATGACCAATATCCCGACAGCGAAAAGCGCCATAAAACCGGGATGAACCAAATCTTCGCTTTCAAAACCGCCCGTCGCAAGCAACAAGCCGAATATAAACATCGCGACTCCCGCCGCCGTAGCGACGAGTATTATTGCCAACGCCGCCCAGCCGTTCAGCGCTTTCATCCGTCTTTCCTGTAACTCACTTTCCATTTCAATACTCCTTGAAGTTTCATTATGATATCTTTTTGATATCACATACAGTGTAAAATAAAATTTTCGGCTTGTCAACAAAATTCTTTAAATTTCTTGAAAAATTTTTCGCCGCGGCGTATAATGGTCGCAGTAAAAATCGGATGGGAATAATTTCAGGCTCCTCGTCCTGAACGCGCGCAGCTGCGCGGCGGGCGAAGGGCGGCAAATTGAGGTTAAAAAATGAAGCTCGAATTCGAACTCGTGCCCGATTCCTGTTGGTACGGCAATTTAAGAAGTTTATTGTCGCCCGCACAGTGGGATATTGTGCGCAGGGACGCATATTCCCGCGCGGGCGGCAGGTGCATGATATGCGGCGCGCCGACGAAACGGCTTGAAGCGCACGAAAAGTGGGAATACGACGAAAAAAACTGCATACAAAAGCTTGCGGACGTCGTTGCGGTGTGCAAAAGCTGTCATGAAGTCATTCACATCGGCAGAACCCAGCTTATGGGCAGGGAGCGGGAGGCGGAAGAGCATTTCATGAAAGTCAATAACTGTTCCTACGCGGAGTACCGCAAGGCTTTGGGCGAGGCGAACGAGGCGCACCGCCGCCGCAACCGTATAGCGGAATGGAAGCTCGATTTAAGCTATCTTAAAAAATTCTGTTGAAAACAACGCGGCGGGCTTTGAAAAGTCCGACGCGTTATTTAAGCTTATTTTTGTTCGTTTCACGGTGGAACATAACAATTTACAACCGTATTTTTCAACGTTTTGCCGAATATCCGTCTATTTTGACATAATTTATCACATACTACATTTAGTAATGTCGTTAAAAAATAACATACAAGATATTGTGTTTTAATACTTGACATATCGCAGATATTGTAATATAATCAATTATGCTCCGTAATTTGCGGCGGCATCATTTACATAAATCCGATTTTACGGACAATTTCCCGAAGAATCGGTTGGAGGATAATTATGAAAGTCATAAAGCGTGACGGCACGACTTGCGATTTCGACAGAACCAAGATAATAGTCGCAATTAAAAAAGCCAATGAGGCGGTTGATTTCGAGGACAGGATTACCGACGACCAGATAGAAAGCATCGTAGACGATATTTCGAACCGCCACCGTTCAAGACTTCTCGTCGAGGACATTCAGGATATGGTAGAGGAAAAGCTGATGGAGCTGCAAAAGTACCAGCTTATGAAGGCTTATATGATCTACCGTTACGAGCGCGCTCTCGTCAGAAAGGCGAATACTACCGACGAAAGCATTCTTTCGCTTATTAAAAATTCCAATAAGGACGTAATGGAGGAAAACTCCAACAAAAACGCGCGCACGGCGTCCACCCAGCGCGATCTCATCGCGGGCGAAGTTTCCAAAGACCTCACGCGCAGGCTGCTTTTGCCCAAGCACATAGCCAAGGCGCACGAGGAGGGCGCGATACACTTCCACGACGCAGATTATTTCCTTCAGCCCATTTTCAATTGTTGTCTTATAAATATCAAGGACATGCTCGATAACGGCACGGTCATGAACGGGAAAATGATTGAAAGCCCCAAATCTTTCCAGACCGCCTGCACGGTGACCACGCAGATAATCGCGTCGGTTGCCTCCTCGCAGTACGGCGGGCAGTCCGTAAACGTCGCGCATCTCGGCAAATATCTGCGTCTTACGCGCGATAAGTACGCAAAGCAGTGCGAAGAACAGTTCGGCGATTCCATTCCCGAAGAAACCAAGCGCGAATTTGTGGACTTGCGCCTGAAAGAGGCGCTTAAAGCGGGCGTTCAGACCATTCAATACCAGATAAACACCCTTATGACCACAAACGGTCAGTCGCCTTTCGTCACGCTCTTTATGTATCTCGATGAAAAGGACGAGTACATCGAAGAAAACGCGATGATAATAGAGGAGATACTCAAACAGCGTTACCAAGGGATTAAAAACGAAAAGGGAGTGTACGTTACTCCCGCGTTCCCCAAGCTTATATACGTTCTCGATGAAAACAACTGTCTTAAAGGCGGCAAATACGATTATCTTACCCGCCTCGCGGTAAAGTGCTCGTCGAAGCGTCTGTACCCCGATTATATTTCCGCCAAAAAGATGCGCGAAAATTACGAGGGCAACGTGTTCTCGCCCATGGGTTGCCGTTCGTTCCTGTCCCCTTGGAAGGATGAAAACGGAAATTATAAGTTCGAAGGCAGGTTTAACCAGGGAGTCGTTTCCATAAACTTGCCCCAATGCGGAATACTTGCCAAGGGCGACGAAAACAAATTCTGGGAAATTTTCGAAGAAAGACTCAATCTCTGCTACGAGGCGTTGATGTGCCGCCACAACGCGCTTATGGGCGTAACCAGCGACGTTTCGCCCGTGCATTGGCAGTACGGCGCAATCGCAAGGTTGGAGCCGGGCGAGAAAATAGACAAGTATCTTCTGAACGGATATTCCACTATATCTTTGGGATATATAGGACTTTACGAGCTTACTATGCTCATGAAAGGCGTTTCTCACACCACGCCCGAGGGGCAGGAATTTGCGCTTAAAGTCATGAAGTCCATGCGCGAACATTGCGAAAAATGGAAGAAAGAGACGGGCTTGGGATTCGGGCTTTACGGCACGCCCGCGGAATCTCTGTGCTACCGTTTTGCAAGGATAGACAAGGAACGTTTCGGCACCATCAAGGACGTGACGGACAAGGGTTACTATACCAACAGCTATCACGTAGACGTGCGCGAGCACATCGACGCGTTCAAAAAGTTTACGTTCGAAAGCCAGTTCCAGCAGATATCTTCGGGCGGCGCGATATCTTACGTCGAAATCCCCAACATGCGCCATAACCTTACGGCTTTGGAGGACGTGGTTCAATTCATCTACGACAACATCCAGTACGCGGAGTTCAACACCAAGTCGGATTATTGCCATGTATGCGGCTTCGACGGCGAGATAATAATAAACGACGACAACGAGTGGGAATGTCCCGTCTGCCACAACAAGGATCAGCGCAAGATGAACGTTACCCGCCGTACCTGCGGCTATCTCGGCGAAAATTTCTGGAACGTAGGCAAGACCAAGGAAATAAAAG
>CAZQNK010000045.1:0-10722 GCA_964594955.1 uncultured Clostridia bacterium
TTCATATAAATTTTTTTCTTGTTTTTTTAGCCTTTTCACTTGACATATTACCATTGATGTTGCTAGTAACTTGACGATTTCAGGCGGAACTTTTGCGGTAGATATTTCGTCTTACACTATTGCAGAAGGATATGAAGCTAAGTCCAATTCCGACGGCACATATACGGTACAGGCAGCTTAATAATAAAAAAGCAGCAAGTTAATTTTGTGCCGCGGGCTTAAAAAGCCCGCGGCATTTTACTAATAAAAAATTTTCCAAAAATGTGAGTAAATTCCCGCTTTAAAACGTTTAATAAATGAAAAGGTGTATTATAACTGAAAAGGACGGAATAAGAAAAACTAAAAAACGGCAAGAATAAAAAGGAGGCACGTCATGAAAAAATTTTTTAAAACGGTTTCTATCGTAGTCGCGGCGGTCGCTCTTTGCGCGTGCGCGTTCGCGTTTTCCGCTTGCGGCTTTGTCTCTTGCAAAGGTACGCAAGACGAAGAAATTATTACCTATAACGGAGAATATCGTTACGACAGTTACTAATAAGTTTGAGGGAGAGGCATGTCATGAAAAAATTTTTAAAAGGCGCGTGCACGGGTGCGCTCGCAGGAATATGCGCCGTATCGCTTGCGGCGTGCGGCAATAACGGAAAAAGTACTTTGCTCGGCTCGCCCGCGGCGGCGGTTTCGCTCAGTTATGCGCAACAGCAGGAGGAGAGCTACAAAACTTTTCTCGAATCAACCGACGTTTTTGCTTCAAAGCTGGCTTCGGCGGCGTATGCCGATTATGAGGGCGACAACTTCGCCGTTTCGCCCGTTTCGGTGTATATGGCTCTTTCGCTTGCCGCCAGGTGCGCGGGCGGAGAAACGCGCGCCGAACTTTTAAACGCGCTCGGGGTTTCATATGAACAATTGTACACATACTATTCCTATCTTTACCGCTCTTTGAACGTGGAATACACCGACGCAAACGAAAAAGTTATTGCAACGCTTAAAACGGGCAATTCTATCTGGGTGAACGACGGCGCCGCCGTAAATACGCCCTGTATTGAAAGTCTTGCGGACGATTTTTACGCCTATTCGTACTCCGCAGACTTCCGCAACGACAACGAAAACGCCAACAAAGCCGTGCGCGCGTTTGTAAAGGAACACACCAACGGGCTGATCGACAGAGATTTCGAACTGTCCGACGAAACGGTTTTTACGCTTATAAATACGCTTTATTTAAAGGATATCTGGAACAGTATAGGCTCCGACCTGTCTTTCACCGCCGATAATTACAACTTTAAAAATGCAGACGGTTCGGAAAAAAGTTTAAAGCTTTTAAGCGGTTATTATAATTCGGGCAGGGCGGTTGCGGAAGAGAGCTTTTCTACTTTCTTTACGACCACAAACCACGGCTATAAGCTTAAATTCATAGTGCCGAACGCGGGCTACGCGGTGGACGACGTGTTTACAGCCGAAAACATAGCTTACGTCAATTCGCTTTGCGACTTTAACGCTTATGACGAGGCAAATAACAAGCATTACAATACGCGCTGTCTGTTCCCCGAATTCGAAGCCTCTTACGGCAAAGACGTTAAAGAAATTTTGCAGGACAAATTCGGCATATCCGCTCTGTTTTCGCGTAATGACTGCGACTTTTCGGAATTGACTCCCGACGCGGCATACGTAAATTCCGTGCAACACGTCGCTAAACTTACCGTAAATAAAAAGGGGATAGAGGGCGCCGCCGCCACCGCAATAGACGGCGCTTCTTCCGCCGAACCGCCCGAGTGGGAGGAAGTTTACGAAGATTTTATCGTTGACAAAGCGTTCGGGTTTATTCTTACAGACCCCTACGGCGTAACTCTGTTTTCGGGCGTGGTGAATAAAATTTGAAAAATGCGGCAGTATATAAAATTTAAAAATGTAAAGGTGATATTGCGGTGTAAAGCGCCCGCGCGCCGTTGGCGCGCGGGCGCTTAATTTATATTGCTCTATGCAATTGCAAATCGGTTGCCCGCGTGGTATAATGTTGGCATGGTACTTGATGAAGAATGTAAGGACTGCCTGTATAACAGCCAGCTGAAAAAAATCGGGCGCAGCCGTACTGATCCCGAAAAGTTGGGACAGTTCAAAGCGCAGGTTCGCGCCCTTTGCGATTGCCCTCCGCAAGATTATTGCGCGCCCTTTCTGATGCGCGATATAGACGGAATACATCGCAAAATTTTCGGCTGCGGCATAGATTATTCGCGGGAAAAGGCCGTTTTCGACGGGTTGCTGCTTGCAATGGAGGAAGAACTTTATAACCGCATAAAAGCTTCCGCCGATCCGCTCGGCTATGCGTTGAAGTTTGCCATGGCTTCCAACTATATAGACTTTGCCCGTCTGTCCGATTTGAATTCGGACGCCGTTCCATACGTCATTCGCGCCGCCGAACGGGCGCAGGTGGACGCGGTTACGCTTTCAAGTTTTATAAAAAAGCTCGGCTCCGCGCGCACTCTCTTATATCTGCACGATAATTGCGGGGAGGTGGTTCTTGATAAAATTCTTATCAGAATAATAAAGGAACTCTATCCCTGCATTTCGGTCGTTTCCGTCGTCCGCGGCGCGCCCGTGATAAACGACGTCACCGAAGAGGAGGCGTATTTCGTCGGGCTTGACAGATATGCCCGTATTCTGCCGAACGGCGCGAACGTTCCCGGAACCCCGCTGAAAGAGGTTTCGCCCGAAGTTTTAACCCTGCTCGGCGGCAGCGACGCGATAATTTCAAAGGGGCTTGGCAATCTTGAAACGTTATACGGTGAAGGTTACGGCATATTTTACTGTTTTTGCTGCAAGTGCAACCACATTGCGCGGCGTTTCGGGCTTCCGCTCTGGGCTTCCGCTTTTGTTGAAGAACGGAAAAATTAAGCTTTGAACGGGCGCGGACAAGTTTGCACGCGCCCTTGACAATTATATCCGTTTTTGTTACAATATAGTTACAGAGGGGGAAATTTTTATGGAGGACGATGAGGAATATTCATATTCCGCCTATTCCGCAGATACCGAAGCGCAGATTGAAAGCCGAAAGGTTGCTTTCAAGGACAGTGAAGAGTATTCTTATTCGGCTTACGCCGAAGATGAAACCGCTCTTGCCGAATCCGAAGCGGAGGTACATACAAACAGCTACGGGGATTTCATAATAGAGGAATTTTCCGCAGAAACCAACGTTCCGCGTTTTGCCAAAATGACCAGATTACCCGTAAACGTCGTTACATACATCTTTGCCGTCGTATATTTTATCGTCGGCGTGCTTTGCATTGCATTTACGGAAAAGGTAATGGAATTTTTGCCCTATATCGTCGGCGGCATGATGATAGTCATCGGCACGGTGCGCTTCATTATGGCGCTTGTGCACCATGAATACAGGCATATCAAGACTAACCAAACCGCAACTTCGTTGATTTTGGCGCTGTTGGGCATAATGATAATGGTTCAGCAGTTCGATTCTACCAACGATTCCGCCATAATGCTGATATCCGTTGTCTGGGGTATTTTGGGACTGTTTGAAGGCGCGCACGCTTTCAACCATGCTTTTAAGCGGATTGCAAATTCCGAACGCTGTATATATTACCTTATTAAAGGTATTATCGAATGTACGGTCGCGTTCATTCTTCTATACCGTCCTGACAGCCATGACGCGCACCAACTGCACATAGTTGTGTTCGGCATAAATCTGATTTTCGATTCTATTACCATGATACCGCAGGTTAAGACGTTTTTTTCAATGAAGTAAACGTTTTTTGCAAGTTTAAAGAGAGGTCAATATGAAAGCTACGGGCTGGGATTTAATGAAGCTTGCGCAGGCGTTCGACGGGGAGTTCTGCCTGTCCGATTTTTCCGCCGAAGAATTGGACGAAATGCTTGGGCTTATCGATGAAAACATGTCGTCCGACGAAATACGCGAAAAATATTTCGAATATTACGACGACGTAAAGGACAGAACGCTTGATAAGCATAAGTGGTCCGACTGAGCGCCTCGGCCTCGGGTATCTTGATTGCTTTTATGCTTGATTGACTTTAAAGCAAATCAACCGAGCGCCTCGGCCTCGGGTATCATGACCGCGTTAATTATTGATTAATCGATTGAGCTTTTAAGGATTATTAAAGCCGCCCGCGCACTTAAAGTGCGCGGGCGGCGGCTTTTTAATATTAATATTTTACATTACGACTATATTGTGATCTTCAAAAAGCTGTTTGCAATCCTTGGGGAAGTGGTCGTCGGTGATAAGCACGTCTATGTCCTCTATACGCGCAAATGTATAGGGGTTTATCTTGCCTATCTTAGAGCTGTCAAGCATCATATAAACCATGCGCGCCTTTTTGAAAACGTCCTTCAAAAGGTCGCTTTCTATCTGGCTGTTGCAGGAAAATCCCTGTTCGGGCGTAAACGCCGTTGCGGAAACGATGGCGATTTCAAAGTTGGTGCGGTCAAAATATTCCCTCGCGGCAGGGGAAGAGGTTGAAAGATTGTCCCTCATAAGCTGTCCGCCCACGACGGTGATGTTTATGTTCTTTTTCTGCGCAAGCTCCATGGCAACGGCAATTCCGTTGGTAAAGACGTTGCAATTTATATCCGGCATCTCTTTGGAAAGATACATCGCCGTGGTCCCTCCGTCAAGGAACACGCACGCGCCCTCGTCGATAAGCCCCGCCGCCTTTTGCGCAATTACTATCTTGGCGTCGGTGTTTATGGTCGTCTTTTTCGTATACGCCTCGCCGGAAACTTTCTGCACCTCTTTTACGGACATTGCGCCGCCGCGGATGCGGATGATTTTTCCGTCTTCTTCAAGCTGAAAAAGATCGCGGCGCAGGGTCATCTGCGATACCTGCGGGAACACTTCTTCAAGCTGTTCAAGCGACATCTTGCCGCGTTTGTCCAATATTTCTGCAATTTCCTCGATTCTGTCCCGTTTCATTGTATAACTCCTGTGTTAAAATTTTTCAATCAAGTCATTATTTACCCTTATTGTAATACCGCTTTAATAAAAAGTCAAGGAAACGAATGTGCTTTTTCACAAATTTTTCGGTTAAGTTGTTAAATTTGTTCAATAAATATAACCAAAACTTATTTCTCCGCCACATTCTTCCGCTTTGCGCCGAAAATAATTAAAATGTTCTTTAAAAAAGGTTGCATTTCCCTTTTTATTAAGTTATAATGAAAAAAATTGGAAAACCGCACGGCAGAAAATCTTTCTTCAAGTTTTTCCGCAGAGAGGGGGACGCCCGCTGAAAGTCCCCTGTTAAACGGAAAGGTATGCGCTGCCCTGAATTTTATTCACGGTCGGGTCAATACCCCGCGGCAACTCCCCGTAAACGAGGTAAACGAGGTCTGCGTTCTTTGCGCGGGCGAAGTAAAGTGGAACAGCGTCAAACCGCCTTTACATATAATGTATGTAAAGGTCTTTATTTTTTGGCGGCGTTTTGCAAATTTTTATAGCGTTGCGGGAATTTTATTTATGTTTTTTAAAAGGTTAAGGCTTGACATAGCGGCGGCAAAAGCAAACGACCCCGCCGCGCGCAATAAGTTCGAAATCTGGCTCACCTACTCGGGTGTGCACGCCTTGTCATGGCACAGATGGGCTAACAGGCTTTACCGTATGCATTTAAAACTTCTCGCGCGTATTACTTCCCAATTTGCAAAATTTTTGACGGGGATTGAAATTCACCCCGCCGCAAAGATTGCCCCCGGCGTATTTATAGACCACGGTCAGGGCGTTGTGATAGGAGAAACGGCGGAAGTCGGTACGGGAACCATATTATATCAGGGTTGCACGCTCGGCGGCACGGGTAAGGAGTCGGGCAAACGCCACCCCACTATCGGTGAAAACTGCGTTATTTCAGCGGGCGCCAAAGTGCTGGGCGGTATTACCGTGGGCGACTATGCCAAAGTCGGCGCGGGGGCCGTGGTGTTAAAGGACGTTCCTCCCCGCGCAACGGTGGTGGGCGTTCCCGCACGCATTGTAAGAATTTGCGGCAGTAAAGAGGGCGCCGACCTTATTCCCGAAAAGGACGATCCCTATCAGACGGAGATGTCCGCTTTAAAGGAAAGACAGTCCGCTTTGGAAGAGAGATTGAAAGAGCTTGAAGCTATTTTAAATAAGGATATTGAAGATGAAGATTTATAACACGCTCACAAGGCGCAAAGAGGAGTTTGAACCGCTTGACGAAGGCAAAGTTAAAATGTACGCGTGCGGCATAACCGTTTCGGGCGAGGCGCACATCGGTCACGGCTATCAGGCGCTGATTTACGACATAATGCGTAAATTTCTCGAAAAGATAGGTTATAACGTAACCTATGCGCGCAATTATACCGACGTTGACGATAAGATAATCGCAAAAAGCAAGGAAACGGGTATTCCCGCAGACAAATACGCGGCTATGATGATTGAAAAAATCGACCGCGTGATGGCTGAAATGGATATAGACGACCCCACAATCTGGCTGAAAGCCACCGAAAATATCGGCAATATTATAGATTTCGTTCAGGCGCTGATAGAAAAGGGACATGCTTATGCCGCCGACTGCGGCGACGTATACTTCGACGTTTCCTCCTTCAAGCGCTACGGCTGTCTTTCAAACCGCTCGGTCGGGGACATGCTGGACGGCGTCCGCGTGGAGAACGGAGAGGAAAAGAGAAGCCCCGCCGACTTCGCGCTGTGGAAGGCGGCAAAGGAGGGGGAAATAAGTTGGGATTCCCCTTGGGGCAAGGGCAGACCGGGTTGGCACATAGAGTGCTCCGCAATGAACAGGGCGGCTTTCGGTGACCAAATAGATATCCACGGCGGCGGCAGGGATTTGATTTTTCCCCATCATGAAAACGAAATTGCCCAGTCGGAAAGTCTTACGGGCAAACAGTTTGCGAAGTATTGGACGCACAACGGGCTTATAAAAGTCGACGGGCAGAAGATGTCCAAGAGCCTCGGCAACAGCTTGCTTTTGGAGGATCTTTTAAAAACTTACACCAACGAGGCGATTAAATTCGCCCTGCTCCAATTCAACTACCGCGCGGATATAAACATAACCGACGACCTTTTTCCGGACGCGGAAAAGCACCTTACGGGCTTCTACAATATTATTAAAAAGGTAGAGGACAAGTTCGGGAAGGGCTCTGTCGGCAATAAGCAGATAGACGACGACTTCAACGCGGATATGAGCGACGACTTCAACACCGCCCTTGCGCTTTCAAGACTGTTCGGGCTGTTCAAAAAGGTTTCAAAGCTCTGCGACGACGGCGACGCCGCCTGCGCAGAGGACGTTTACCAGATAAAAAAGACCTATTCCCTGCTCGGTATTTTCAAAAAGGACGCCTCCGCATACCTTGAAGAAGTCGCGGAAAAGAACGCGGAGGATATTCCCGATGAAGTAAAGTCGCTTGCGGAAAAGCGCTGGCAGGCTAAGAAGGACAAAAATTGGGCGGAAGCCGACGCCCTCCGCGCACAAATCGACGGGCTTGGCTATTTAATTAAAGATACGAAAGACGGGTATACCGTTATAAAAAGGTGAATATATGAAAAATTTAACTTCGGAAACTTTGAGAAATCTTTATCTGAAATTCTTCGAGAGCAAGGGGCATAAGATAATACCTTCGGCCTCGCTTATTCCCGAAAACGACCCCACGGTACTCTTTACTACGGCGGGCATGCATCCGCTCGTGCCCTATCTTCTGGGCGAAAAACACCCCGAAGGCAACCGCCTGACCGACGTGCAGAAGTGCGTCCGCACGGGCGATATCGACGAAGTGGGCGACAGTTCGCACTGTACGTTCTTTGAAATGTTGGGCAACTGGTCTTTGGGCGATTATTTCAAAAAAGAAATGATAGGCTGGTCTTATGAATTTCTTACCTCTCCCGAATATCTGGGAATTCCCGTTGAGGACATAGCCGTTACCTGCTTTGCGGGCGACAGCGATTGTCCCAAGGACGAGGAAAGCGCCGACCTCTGGAAAAACTGCGGAATAAAGCCCGAAAATATCTACTTTCTTCCCAAATCGGGCAATTGGTGGGGGCCTGCGGGAACTACCGGCCCCTGCGGACCCGATACCGAAATGCACATCATCCGCAACCATGCCGAAGCGGACAAGCTCGGCGCGTATGATTTCGACAGCGCTCCGTCGGGAACCTTCCTCGAAATATGGAACGACGTGTTCATGCAGTACAATAAGACCGCAGAGGGCGCGTACGAGCCTTTAAAACAGAAAAACGTCGATACGGGCATGGGATTGGAACGCACGCTGTGCATACTTAACGGCAAGGCAAGCGTGTATGAAACGGATATATTTGAAAACGCCATTGCGGAAATAGAGTCGCTTACGGGCAAGCGCTACGGCGAAAGCGGGGAGGTCACCCGCGCGTTCCGCGTCATTCTCGACCACGTCCGCACGGCAACTTTCATGCTCGGCGATACAAAGGGAATTACGCCCTCCAATACCGACCAAGGCTACATTTTAAGGCGCATAATCCGCCGCGCGGTCCGTTTCGGCAGAAACATCGGGCTTCCCCAAGGTTCGCTTGCAAAGGTTGCCAAGACCTTTATCAATAAGTACGGCGGGATATATCCCGAACTCGTTAAAAACACGGCCCGCATTGAAGAGGAGCTTGACAAGGAAGAGAGCAAGTTCTCCCGCACCTTACATCAGGGGCTGAGGGAGTTTGAAAAGGTTGCGGCTTCCCTCGGCGCGGGCGGCGAGATAGACGGCGTTACCGCTTTCCACCTCTACGATACTTACGGGTTTCCCGTTGAAATAACCGATGAAATGGCAAGGGAAAAGGGACTTGCGGTTGACATTAAAGGCTATGAAGCGGCGTTTGCGGAACATCAGGAAAAATCCCGCGCCGGCTCCGAACAGAAGTTTGCCTGCGGACTTGCCGACCACAAGGAGGAAACTACCAACCTGCACACGGCAACCCACCTCTTGCATGCCGCGCTCAAAAAAGTTTGCTCGCCCGACATCGAACAGCGCGGTTCCAACATAACGGAAGAGCGGTTGCGCTTCGACTTCAATTTTTCGCGCAAGCTCACGCCCGAAGAGGTTGCCGAAGTGGAAAAGCTTGTCAACGAGCAGATAGCGCTTAAAGTACCCGTGGTAATGGAGGAGATGAGCCTTAACGACGCAAAGGAACGCGGATTTACGGGGCTTTTCGAAAGCAAATACGGCGAAAGGGTCAAAACCTATTCCATAGGCGAATTTTCCAAGGAGATTTGCGGCGGCCCACACGCTAAAAACACGGGCGATTTGGGCACTTTCAAGATATCCAAGCAGGAAAACGTTTCGGCGGGCGTCAAGCGTATTAAGGCCGTTCTTATAAAATAAATTCGTAAACTTAAAAACCGATTGCGCGTTCTGCGGCGTTAATTTAAGCCGCAGAGCGCAATTTTTAATGTTTTAGGGCTTATAATCGACAAAAATCGGGTAAAAACGGCCGAAAGTAAAAATAATTCAAAATTTATAAAAAACTTTGAAAACTGAATACAAAACAGCTTGACAGAAATTTTATAAAACTATAAAATAAGTTTACATTTGATAGAGAAGTTGATCTGTTGTAAGAAGCAACGAAATAAGGAGTAGACAATGAAAACCTATATGGCAAAGGCGGAGGCAGTTGACAGAAAATGGTACGTCGTCGATGCGGCGGGCGTTCCTCTCGGCAGGCTTGCTTCCAAGGTAGCTGCCATACTTCGCGGCAAGAATAAACCCATTTTTACGCCCAATGTGGATACGGGCGATTACGTTATAGTAATCAATACCGACAAGGTGGCGCTTACGGGTAAGAAACTTGAAGATAAATATTACAGATACCACACGGGATACGTCGGCGGCTTAAAGGAAATTTCCTATAAAAAGTTGCTCGCAGAGAAGAGCGATTTAGCCGTTTACGAAGCGGTGAAAGGTATGTTGCCCAAAAATTCTCTTGGCAGATCGATGATCAAAAAGCTTAAAGTATTCAAGGGCGCAGAACACAATCATGCGGCACAAAAACCCGAAGAACTCAAATTATTCTAATGGCGGAGAGGTAAAGTTTTATGGCAAAAGCTAATTTAAAGAAAAAACTTCAATTCTGGGGTACGGGCAGAAGAAAAAAAGCTATCGCCCGCGTTCGCCTCATTCCCGCAGGTTCGGGCAATATCGTAATAAATGACAGAGCGTTTGAAGATTACTTCCCCCAGTCGGTTCTTCAGTACGTCGTAAAACAGCCCCTCGCTCTTCTGGGCGTGGAAGGCAAGTATGACGTTATCGTAAACGTTTACGGCGGCGGCTACACAGGTCAGGCAAACGCCATTCTTTTGGGCATTGCCCGCGCGCTGCTTCAGGCTGAAGAAGGTTCGCGTCCCGCCCTTAAAAAGGCAGGTTTCCTTACCCGCGACCCCAGAGTCAAGGAGAGGAAAAAGTACGGTCTCAAAAAAGCCCGCCGCGCGCCTCAGTTCTCAAAGAGATAAAAACAAAACACCCCTTGCGGGTGTTTTATTTTTAATGCGGTGCGCGGCGGGCGAAAAGGGCTCCCGAAAATCGCAGCGCAGCGAGATTTATGGGAAGAGGAGACGCAACGCGGCGAAAATGCGTTTGTTGCGAAGCGGCGAACGCTAAAAGCCAAAGTTTGCGGCGACGAGCGCGCCTCAGTTCTCAAAGAGATAAAAACAAAACACCCCTTGAGGGTGTGTGCGATAGGGAATCAGCAAATCTAAATTTTATATCGGAATACACCCTTTGGG
>CAZQNK010000046.1:0-10367 GCA_964594955.1 uncultured Clostridia bacterium
TTATGTTTGATAAAAACGGCATCAACGTGCCTTTCCCGCAGATTGTGCTCAATCAACCCACTGTATTTGAAAGAAAAACGACTGAAGCCGAAGCCGCGGGGGCTAAAGTGTTTGTGGCAGAACAGAAAGAACTTTCCAAAGGGCTTGAAGAGAAAGACGATTGACGCGGGTGTTTTTAATTTCCGCGGCAGGTCGGTCGGCATATCGGTTAATAATTTCGCCATCGGCCGGATAGACGATTATAACGGTGAAAAGATATCGTTTCCCGAAGAGGAACGCGGTTTTTCAAAAAATACAACTTAAAGCACATTTGGGACTGATTTTCAACCTTCATTTTCCCAAACTCCCAAAGCGCTCCCTAAAATTCAAGTGGTGCTTATTGTTAAAACGCCCCGCGATTGTCGCGGGGTGTTCGTTTTTTACAAAAAAAGCAGCCGCTCGAAGCGGCCGCCCGTGATAGTGATGCGATGTTAAATTTCGTACTCCGGCAGGGGTTAGCAAGAGTTAATCCATTCTGAGGTTTTAAAAAACCTTCGGTTCGTCGGCGGCTTTTTAAAAATCAGCCAAGTTTTACCCTTTCCAAAGATCTCTTTGCGGCCGCTACAATATTTTCCGCCGTAAAGCCGAAGTAATCGAACAATTTGCCCGCGGGCGCCGATACGCCGAAGGTTTTCATTGCAATTACCTCGCCGTAATCGCGCGAATATTGGTACCAGGCAAAGTGTGAAGCCGCTTCTACGCATACGCGCGCCTTTACGGAACGGGGCAGAACGTATTCCTTATATTCGGGCGTCTGCTGTTCAAATGCTTCCATGCAGGGCATGGAAACAACGCGCGTCTTAATTCCTTCGCTTTCAAGCGTCTTTTTAGCGTCGATACATATATCAACTTCCGATCCCGTGCCCATAAGTATTACTTCGGGCATGCCTATGCAGTCGTCGAGGATGTAACCGCCCGCTATCGCTTTCATATCCGAACCTCTGTGCTGTTTGAGGTTCTGGCGGGAAAGTACAAGCGCAGTGGGGGAGCTCTGTGTGAATGCGGAAACATACGCCGCCGCCGTTTCCCTTCCGTCGCAGGGGCGGAAAACTTTCAGGTTGGGTATGGAGCGCAACGCTATAAGCTGTTCCATTGGCTGGTGTGTGGGGCCGTCCTCGCCTACGCCTATGGAATCGTGGGTGAATACGTATATAACGGGGATATTCATAAGCGCGCTCATTCTCACGCCGCACTTCATATAGTCTGAGAAGGAGAAGAACGTGGAACAAAGCGCTCGCAATCCGCCGTGCAAAGTTATACCGTTGCAAATGGCCGCCATTGCATGTTCGCGCACGCCGAAGTGTATATTGCAACCCGCGCGGTTTTCGGGTGAGAAGTAGCCCTTTCCTTTAAGCTCCGTTTTGGTGGAAGGGGCAAGGTCGGCGGAACCCGACATCAGGTTGGGAATATATTTTGCGATTGCGTTTAAAATTTTGCCGCCGCTCGTCCTCGTAGCTTCGGGCTTTTCAAAGTCGGAAAGTTCGGGAATCTGTGAAAAATCAACCGAAAATCCCTTCATATATTGCTTGTATAACGCCGCAAGTTCGGGATAAGCTTTTTCATACGCGGCATAAAGTTTATTCCAATCTTCCTCGGCTTCAAGCTTTGATTCGGCAATGTCAAGGCAGTATTCCTTAACGTCGGCGGGAATTTCAAAGGGCTTCATCGTCCAACCGAAGAATTCCTTCGTCTTTTGCAGATTAAATTCGCCAAGCGGCGCGCCGTGTGAATCGGCGGAACCGACGAGGGGAGAGCCGTACCCGATTTCCGTATTGCAGATTACTATAGAGGGGCGGGTAAGGTCGCTTTTCGCCTTTTTAATCGCCATTTTTAAGACGCTTAAATTATTTGCGTCGGGCACGCGGAGCACCTGCCAGCCCTGCGATGCAAATCTTGTCGCGATATCCTCCGTGAAGGTCACTGATATGTCGCCTTCAATCGTTATATTGTTCCTGTCGTAAAGAAGTATAAGTTTCCCAAGTTGCTGTGTTCCCGCAAAAGAACAAGCTTCATAGCCAAGTCCCTCTTCAAGGCAACCGTCGCCGCAAAGCACATAGGTGTAATGGTCCACAATGGGGTAGTCGGGTCTGTTGAAAAGCGCGGCAAGGTGCGCTTCGGCTACGGCAAAGCCCACGGCGTTGCCTATACCTTGTCCGAGCGGCCCCGTAGAGGTTTCCACGCCCTGCGTCTTACCGTATTCGGGGTGTCCCGGCGTACGGGAACCGAGCTGGCGGAAGTTCATTAAATCTTCCTTCGTTACGTCAAACCCGAACATATGCAAAAGCGAGTAGAGGAGCATAGAGCCGTGTCCCGCCGAAAGCACAAACCTGTCGCGGTTGTCCCAATTCGGGTTTTTATAACTGAAATTCAAAAAGTCCGAATATAACTCGAACCCGATGGGCGCCGCACCCATGCACATGCCGGGGTGTCCGGAATTTGCACGCTGGATCGCCTCTGCGGAAAGTACTCTTATTGTGTCTACGCATTTGTTGGTGATGGACATTCTTATTCTCCTTTGCTCTTTATGTATTTTGTTAAATTTGTCAGATCGAGGAAGTCGTACCCCTTTAAAACTTCAAAAAGGGTATTTGCCATTATAAGGTTGCCTCCCTCGGAATCGCTCTCCATATTTATAGGCAGAACGGGATCGTGCACGCTCTTTCTTATAAGCAGCCAGCCGTCGCCGTGCTTCTTATCGAAGTTTATCCTCGCGCCCTCGTAATTTTCCGCTGCAAGCTGCGCTCCGCAAAGCTTTTCCGCCGCCGCCTTAATATTTTCTATGACTTTCGCGCCCTCGGCTTTAAAATTTTTACTTGCCGAAGAGAATGATATGCGCACTTCGTCCTCTTCCACGGGATATCTAAGGTCGGCAATCAGGTCGGAAATCTCCTTGCCCTCCTTGGAAAGTGCGGACATGCTTATCAAAATCCTCGTTATCAGATATGCGCCGTCGTCAAGAAAATAATTCTCTTTATATGCCGCATGGCCGGAAGTTTCTATCGCAAGGGGGGAATACACCCCGCTTTCGTTCAGTTCAATGCACTTATTTATAACGTTTTTATAGCCGCGCATATAGCGTAAATGTTTGCCGCCCGCCCTTTCAATAAATTCGGTAAGGTGGTCGCTCGTTACCGAGTCGGTCACAATAACGCCCTTGCGGTCTTTTAAAAGCATTGCGGAAAGAAGCGCAATAAGCGCGTTCCTGTTGATTTCTCTGCCGCTCTTGTCTACGCAGGCAGCCCTGTCGACGTCGGTATCGAATATTATCCCGAGGTCGGCGCCGCACCTTACAACCGCGGCGGAAAGGTTATCTATCGCCGCCCTGTCCTCGGGGTTGGGTATGTGATTGGGGAACCGCCCGTCGGGCTCTAAATATTGGCTGCCGTCGGTGCACGCGCCGAGGGGCTTTAAAACCTTGTCCGCAAAAAAACCGCCTGCGCCGTTTCCCGCGTCGACTATTATCTTTTTGCCCTTCAAAGGAAGTTTGCCGCAAGCTTTTTCAACTTCGTTTACAAGTATGGCGGAATATTCTTCTATAAAACTTCTTTCGGTAAACAGTCCTTTGCCCTCGGGGAAGTTTCCCGCGGCGGCAAGCGCAAGAATTTCATCTATGTCCTTGCCGTCAAGTCCGCCTTCGGGCGTAAAAAATTTCAGCCCGTTCCTGTCGTATGGCAGGTGCGAAGCCGTTATCATTATAGAAGCGTCGCAGCAAAAGTCGGATTTCTTTAAAAGCATGAACATGGATGGGGTGGAAGAAAGTCCCGTATAAACAACGTCGCACCCGCATCCAAGCAGGGCGTTTTCAACCTGCGCCGCTATGCGGTCGGCGGAGATGCGCGAATCGTTCCCGACGGCGATTTTAAAAGAATTTTTGCCGTATTTAAAGTTCAGCCACTTGCAAAACGCCATGCAAATAAGGTTTACCGCCTCGTCGGTAAGCGTAACGGGCGACCTGTCGTCCACCGCAATACCGCGCACGTCGGTGCCGCTCTTTAATTTTTTTAAATCGTCTAATAGCATAATATTTACCGGCAGTACCCGTAAACGCTTGTCTAAGGGTAAAATAAATCTCTATCATTATACAATAAACGTTCGCCTTATTCAAGTATTTAAAGGCTTTAAAAATTAAATTTTTTGCGCGCGAGCACAAGGATATTTTTTACAAAGCCGTTTAAAACGTTTTATTTTTATTTCACGTTATGTTATAATTGCTTGGAAATTAAGTTTAGGAGCAAGTTTATGGCAAAGCAGACTTTTGTTGAACAGATAGCCGATATTGAAAAGGACTTTCCCCAATGGTATACAGACGTCGTTATCAAAACTGAGCTTGTGGATTACGGGCCCGTCAAGGGCACCATGGTCATTCGCCCGTACGGCTATGCAATCTGGGAAAATATTCAAAAGGAGTTGGACGCGCGCTTCAAGGCTACGGGGCATGAAAACGCGTATTTTCCCTTGCTTATCCCCATGAGCTATTTCACAAAGGAAGCCGAACATGTGGAAGGTTTTGCGCCCGAGGTTGCCGTCGTCACGCACGCAGGCGGCGAGGAACTTGCGGAACCTTTGGCAATCCGTCCCACTTCTGAAACGATAATCGGCACGATGTATTCCAAATGGCTGCAATCTTACCGCGATTTGCCCATTTTAGTAAACCAGTGGTGCAACGTAATGCGTTGGGAAAAGACCACCCGCCCCTTTTTAAGAACGTCAGAATTCTTATGGCAGGAGGGGCATACCGCCCATGCCACGGAGGAAGAGGCACAGGAAGAAACCATGAAAATGCTCGGCGTGTATAAAGAATTTGCCGAAAATTGCCTCGCTATTCCCGTAATAACGGGCAGAAAGACCGAGAAAGAAAAATTTGCGGGCGCAGTCGCCACGTACGGCATGGAAGCCATGATGAAGGACGGCAAAAGCTTGCAGGCGGGCACTTCGCATTACCTCGGACAGAATTTCGCCAAGGCGTTCGATATCAAATATCTCGATAAGGACGGCGTTTTAAAGTATGCTTACACTTCAAGCTGGGGCGTTTCCACCCGTCTCATAGGCGCGATAATAATGGCTCACGGCGACTCCCGCGGGCTTGTCCTGCCCCCCGTCGTGGCTCCTTTGCAGGTTGTTATCGTTCCCATAGCCGCTAAAAAAGGCAACGTTATGGAAGTCTGCGGGGAAATTAAAATCAAGTTAGAGGCGGCGGGCGTGCGCGTCAAGCTTGACGATACCGACAACTCCCCCGGCTGGAAATTCAACGAGTGGGAAATGAAGGGTGTTCCTTTGAGAATTGAAATAGGCCCGCGCGACATTGAAAACGGCAAGGCGATGATTTTCCGCCGCGATACGCTGGAAAAGAGCGAATATGAACTTGACGGTTTGACGGAAAGCGTGCTTTCGCTTTTGGATAGGGTGCAAAAGGATATGTTGGAGGCGGCGCGCGTCCGCCGCGACGGCAGAATTGTCTACGCAGACGACGTTGAAGGCATTTTGAAGGGCGTAGAGGGCGGCAATTTCGTAAAAGCAGGTTGGTGCGGCTGCCGCGAATGTGAGGACGAAATAAAGGCGAAAACCGCGGCGACGTCAAGGGTCTATGCCGAGGGTGAAACTACTGAAAAATGCGCGGTTTGCGGTAAAAAAGCGGAGCACGTCGTAATCTTCGCCCGCGCGTATTAATCCGGTTATGAATTTGCCGTGTTTTATGCGAAAAACCTCGAAGAAAGGCGTTTATCAAAAACCGCTTTCAAACCGCTTTCAAACCGTTTTTTCCTTTTGTGAAAAATTAGAAAAATAAGATAAACATTGCGTTGAATTGCTTGAAAATTCAAAAAATATGTGTTAAAATTAGATAATTTTAATTTAGGTTAATTATCCCGTAAGGTTTATGTAAATTAGCCTTTTAAGGGTCGGGAGCAGATATGGATGATATTATAAATGCGATAACGGATGCCGAAGCGCGTGCGGCGCAGATTAAAAGCGACGCCGTGGAGCAGGCTGCGCGCATAATTGACGAGGCCCGCTCAAAATCTGCCGAAATCAGCAGCGAGGCTGCGCAAAGCCGTTCCGCCTTCCGCGACGACAGTATAAAAGCTGCCGAATTAAAGGCGGAAGAGGATTACAATAAATCAATTGCAAACAGCCGCAAGGAGGCTGAAGATTATGCCCGCAAAGTCGGTAAAAACGTAGACGCCGCCGTCGGCAAAATCGTCGGGAGGGTAACAAGTGGCAATTGCTGAAATGCGCAAGTTCAATCTTGCGGCAATGGCGTATGACAGGGATAAAATTTTAAACGCCCTGCAAAGAACGGGCGCCGTTGAGGTAAAGACCCATTCCCTGCTTGAAAGTTTAACGCCCGTCGCCGCCGACTGCGAAAAACTTCGGGCTTATCTCGCTTCTGCGGAAGCGGCGCTTGAAGTACTGTCCTCGCAGATAGACGCCCGCGACAAAGAACAGAAAATCAAATCCGATATCTTAAAGGACGGGTTTGACGTTTCATACTCGGATTTTATGTCGGCTCACGATAAAAAGGATGAAGCCGATGGGCTTATTGCGTGCATAAATGTCCTTACAGACAAAAAAAGCAAGCTTTTAAACGATCTTTCCCGTTGTGAAAAAACCATTCAGACTGCCGAAATTTATTCGACGGTCGGTTTGCCGTTCTCGGCGTTTTCCGATACTTCTCACGCCGCCGTAAGGCTTGGCACAATTCCCGCCGCAGAGTTTGAAGATTTTAACTCGGCAATCTCAGGCATTGCCCTTGCCGAAAGTTCCCGTCTGTCGGCGGATAGCGACAGCGTTCTAATTCTTTTAACGGCGCATAAAAGCGTCATAGCTGAAGCTGAGGACGTTCTCTCTTCATATTCCTTTTCGCCCTGTCCGTTTACTGGCGATATAAGCGGGGCAAAACTATATACGGACGCTCTTGCGGAAAGGGAGGGATTGCTTTCCGCGTTAGAACAAAATTCGGATGAAATTTACGCCCTTCGTGACAGGGTGCGCCCTCTGAAAGTATATTGCGATTATATCGGGTTCGAGTTGGAAAAAGCCGAACTTTCCGATAAAATGCCAGCAACGCAGCGCACATTCCTTTTGGAAGCTTACGTTCCCGCAGGTTCGGAAGGAGCGGTAGAGGAGGAAGTCAACGGCGCTTCGGACGCGGTTTTCTATGAATTTTCCGAAGTCCCCGAAGATGAAATGCCTCCCACTTTGATGAAGAATAATCCCGCCTTAGGGAATTTCGAAACGATAACCAACATGTATTCCCCTCCCAACGCGCGCGAGATGGACCCCACACTAATAATGGCTTTCTTTTACAGCGTGTTTTTGGGCTTTATAATGGGCGATATAGGTTACGGGCTCGTCATGTTTTTGGGCGGCGGACTGGTGAATCTTAAATGCAAGCGCGACGGAGGAGTTAAAAGGCTTTCGGGTGTGTTTGCGATAGGCGGTATTTTCGCCATAATATGGGGTCTATTGTTCAATTCGTTCTTCGGCTATTCCCCCTTCCTTCCCTATCAGCCTATAATGCCCGACGCGCAGAGCGCTATGTGGTCGCTTGCGGGTATAAGCGTTCCCGCAGTGTTCTTGATCAGCCTTATAATAGGCACGGTTCAGCTGTTTGCGGGCTATATATGCCGCACTGTGCAGTGTTGGCGCAGGGGGCAGATTGCAGACGGCATTTGCGACGGGGTTATCTGGGCTTTATTTTCTGTGGGCGTGGCGTTTGCTTTGATAGGTTTAACAGAAGAGGCGGGTGTTCCCGTCCTTGCAAAAATCGGCGGAATACTTGCGGGCGTTTCTCTCGTTCTGGCAATGCTGACGGCGGGCAGAAAGGAAAAATTTTTGGGTAAATTCACCAAGGGCTTCGGCGCCGCGTACGGGGTTATAAACTACGCGTCGGATATTTTGAGCTATGCAAGGCTGTACGGGCTGATGCTTTCGGGCGCGGTCATCGCGCAGATAGTTACGGAGTATGCGATAGATTTCATAACGGGCGGCAACGTCGTCTTTGCCGTTTTAGGCGTAATTTTAATGATAATAGGTCACGCTTTCAATCTTGCCATAGGACTTTTAGGCGCTTATATACACGACGCCCGTCTGCAATACGTCGAATTTTACGGCAGGTTTTTCGAGGGCGAAGGGGAACTTTTCCGTCCTCTCGGCTCACAACATAAATACGTCTATATAAACAACTGATATTAAAATAAATCAATATAATAAATCTATAAAAAAACGGAGGTTTTTTAATATGGAAACAGGTTATGCCATAGCATTGGTAGGAATCGCAATCTGCGTGATTTTCTGCGGAATAGGCTCGGCTGTTGGACTTTACAAGACGGGTAGCGCCGCAGCGGGCGTTCTCGGTGAAAATCCCAAAAAATACGGCAAGGTAATGGTTCTTGTGCTTCTGCCCGCAACGCAGGGTATTTACGGATTCCTTATCGCGCTTATTGCGGCGGGTTCCGCTGAGGCGGGCATGTCCATACCCGACGGTCTTGCCGTTATGGCGGCAGTTCTTCCAATGGCCATATCGGGTCTTGTAACGGGCTATTTTCAAGGCAAATCCGCAGTAAACTGTATCTATGCAGTCGGCAAGCAGGACTCCCTCGGCGGTAAACTCATAATTTATCCCGCCATGATAGAGTTCTACGCTATTCTCGGTCTTATAGTTTCTATAATTCTCGTAGTCTAAGGTTATCGCTATGGGCAAACAGGAAATATTAGACAGAATAATTTCCGACGCAGAGGCGGAAGCGGAAGAGGTGATTTCCGCCGCACGGCAGGAGGCGTCCCGCATAATTGCGGAGGCAAACGCCCGCGCGGAAAGCGATATGAAAGAGCTGTGCGCGGCGGTCGAAGCCAAAGCAAAAAGTATTTGCGAAGGCAAAGCTGCCACCGCACGCCTTGACGGTGCAAAAATTCTTCTCGGCGAAAAGCGTAAAGTGATTGACGAAGCATATTCCCGTGCCTTAAACAGGCTTTCTGCAATGAGTATGGAAGACTGTCTTGCTTTCACGCGGAAACTTCTTGAAAAATATGCGGAAGAGGGAGACGAGATGATCTTTGCGGACGGCTTTCCCTGCGCGGAAGAAGTATCGAAGTTAAAAATAGTAAAAGACAAAAAATTGAAGATAACTTTCGGCAAAACCGATATATCCGGCGGATTTGTGCTGTGCGGAAAGACCTCTGACAAGGATTTATCCTTTGCCGCCATTCTTGACGCCGACAGGGCGGAGCATGAGGCGGAAATCGCCGCCGAACTCTTCAAGTAATCCGTGTTTGCAGGCTTATAATGATAATTATTAAAGGTAAATCATGGCAGTAGACGTTCTTTTCACAGACGGCATCATAGCCGCAAAGGAAAAATATCTTTTAAAGGATAAAATTCTCCGTATGTGCGAACTCGGCGCAGACGACGCTTTCCGTATGCTCATTGAAAGCGGTTTCGGCGGCGGGGAGGCTTTAAACGTCTATGAATACGATAAACTTGTAACGGCGGACGAGCGGTCTATAGACGATTTTATCCGCGAATACGCCCCGTCGGCTTCGGTGAAAGAATACCTTCTTTCCCCGCGTGATTTCCACAATGCAAAGGCGTTGGTTAAGGCGGAATATCTCGGCGTTGAACCCGAAAAAATGCTCGCTCCCGACGGGCTTGTTTCTGTGGAAGATATGAAAGAGTGTTTCCGTTCGGGAAATTTTTCGCCGCTGAATCCTGAACTTGCGGCGGCAATCGCAAATGCGCGGGAATATCTTCAAACGGGCGATTCGGGCGCGGAAGTGGGAAATATATTCGAAAAGGCGCTCGGCACACGGCTTTTCAGGTCTTGCAGGCACAGCCGGACGCTTAAAAGGCTTATTTCTGCAAAGGCGGATATGACGAATATCCTCACAGCCGTTCGCTCGGCAAACTTGCAATCGGCAGAAAAAAGCTTTATTTCGGGCGGAAAGGTTGGCGTCGGTGAACTTTCAAAACTTTTTGAACAGGAAGAAGCGGCGCTGCGCGCTTTTGACGGCACTGAATATTTGTCTTTCGTGAAAATGTGCCTTGCGGCTAAATCGCAGGGCTTGCCTTTGGCGGAGGGCGAAAAAAGGCGCGATTCGTTCGACTACGACTATCTCGCGGCGAACAGGTTTGAACTTAAAAACAGCGAACCTTTCTTATATTATGTTTTCCGCCGCCGCACCGAAAACGAAAACGTGCGCATAATATTTGTTTGCCTTTTAAGCGGGATGGCTGAAAAAGATATTAAAAATCGTCTGCGCGGTTTTTAAAACGTATACATCGCGGAATACTGCGTTGGGCTTGCGCTTATTTTCGGGTCACTTACGTAAAA
>CAZQNK010000047.1:0-2331 GCA_964594955.1 uncultured Clostridia bacterium
ATTAATCCTTTTTAACAATTGAGACTTCTTTTTTGTCATCTGCGGGTTTATCCGCCTGCTTTTCGTCCGTTTTTTCGTCCGTTTTTTCGTTTGCGGGAACGGGAGATACAAGCTTAGGCATTTTCAGACCCGCCATGGCGTACAAATCTTCAAGGGGAGGGAGAGATTTTAGCAAACCCGAAATATAGTTTGCGGTAGCCGTTTTTCCGTCCTGATTTTGACCTCCGTCCCATACGGTGACTTTGTCAATCTTGATGTTCTTGATGGCTTCGACCTGCGTCGAAACGAGTTCTTCAAGCTTGTCGGCTATCATAAGCCTTACAGCCTCGTCGGCGGTTCCCGCCGCTTTTACAAGCTTATCCATGCCTTCGGCTTGCTTTGAAAGCGTTTCGTAAATACCGCGCGCTTCGGCTTCCATTTTTGCGAATATGGCGTCCGCTTCGCCTTTTGCACGGCGGCGCACGTTTTCCGCTTCCGCGTCCGCCTGAATTTCTATCTTCCTCTTTTCTATTTCGGAAGAAACGATTATATCCGCCTCTTTCGTCGCCTTTTCGCGCGATGCACGCGCGATTTCCGCCTCTTTTTCAGCCGCGTAGCTCTCTTCTTTCGCCTTTGCCGCCTGAACGTTTTCGGCGGTCACGGCAAGTTTCATGGCTTCAGCTTCCTTTTGGCGTAGGAGCGCGCGAGACTGTGCGATTTCCGCCTTTGCCTTGTTTTCGCCCTCGATTGCGCGGCTTTCGGCTTCGGATACGTTGATACGTTGCTGCATTTGCGCGTTGGCTTCGCCTATTGCGCCCTTCTTGTTCTCTTCCGCAACGGAAATTTTAGCGTCGTTTATAGCCTTTGCCGCAGCCTCTTTGCCAAGCGCGATGATATAGCCGCTCTCGTCGGAAATATCTGTCATGTTAACGTTTATAAGTTTTAAGCCGAGCTTTTTCAGTTCGCCCTCTACGTTGCGGGAAATAGCTTCGAGGAATTTGTCGCGGTCGGTGTTTATCTCTTCGATCTCCATGGTTGCGATAACAAGACGGAGCTGGCCGAATATTACGTCCTTTGCAAGCTCGGAAATTTGTTTAAGCTGCAATCCCAAAAGTCTTTCAGCCGCGTTTTGCATGACTGCGGGGTCGGTGGAAATACCTACCGTGAATATCGAAGGCACGTCTATGCGGATATTCTGTTTGGAAAGCGCGTTCTTTAAATCCACGGAAATGGATAGGGGAGTAAGGTCGAGGAACGTATAGGATTGCACGAAGGGCAGAACGAGCGCCGCGCCGCCGTGTATACACTTCGCGCTGCGGTAAGTGCCGTCCTTGTTCGGCGCGATTTTACCGTAAATTACCATGATTTTGTCCGAGGGGCACTTTTTATAGCGCGTAAGCACCACCAGCAACAGCATCACCAGGATAAGTACGACCACTACGCCGACTATGATACCGATAGTCGCGGCGGTGTCAGCCAATAGATACATTTTTATATTCTCCTTTAAAATTTAATCGTTCGTTGCGTCGACGTTAACTGCCGCCGCGTCGCCGTTTTCGACGTTATCGATCTGCTTTACGACCATATAATCGCTTTCGCTTGCCAGAATTTCGACTTTCATGTCTACGGGCAGTTTATCGCCGTCGGTCACGGCGTCAAGCTCCATGTATTTACCCTGCGCGGTCAAGGTTATTTTTCCCCTGCCGCCGCGCTTGGCGGGAATGGATACGTACACCGTAGCCTGCTTGCCGATAAGTTTATCGGGTTCCAGTGCGCCGTTGCATTGCATTTTTATCATAATGCGCATAAAAACGACGACAAGCGCCCACGCCGCCGCGCCAGAAACGAGCGCCGTTATTATTGACAGCCACTGCATATTTTCGGAACAGAGCGTGCATGTAAGAAGTCCCACCCAGCCGCCTACGGCAAGGAACGCGGTAAGACCTTTTACAGTAAATATGGAAACGCCCGAATCGAGATCTACGTCGATATCTCCGTCGCCGTCAAGATCCAAATCTCCCCCGAACGACGAAAAACACATAAGTATTATCTGTATAACGAGCAATACCGTCGCGATCGCGGCTATCCAAAGATAGACCCGTCCCAAAACGGATAGCCCGTCGTACCATTCAACCATGACAAAATCCTCCTTTAAAGCGTCGGCTTTACGTAATCGGTTGGGTAAAGCTATTTGAAACGCGGCTTACAATTATTATATAACCCTATGTATAGCTTCATAAACAACAATTAGATAAATTTTTATCTAATTCCGCAACGCAAGATTATGTTACAAATACATTATATCATACGCCGCCGTAATATGTCAATATGTAAAATGATGGTATAAATTTG
>CAZQNK010000047.1:2431-9623 GCA_964594955.1 uncultured Clostridia bacterium
AAATTTTTCCCGACGGGCTTTTTTACTATATTGCCTCTTTCAGCCGATGCGCAGCGTTTATTTTTGCTTGTTCGTGAACGCCAGAATTTTTTCCGTATTTCCGAAAACAAGAATATGGTCGCCGTCCTCGAAGACATAATCCGCTCCGGGGTTGGTAACTATGTTTTTTCCCTTTTTAATGGTCAGGACGTTAAGGCGGTATTTGCCGCGGGGGTTCACTTCCACAAGCTTTTTCCCTTTCCAACTTGAAGGAACAGCGATTTCAAAAATCGAATATGCCGAATCAAGCTCTATATAGTCGAAAACTTTTGCGGAATTCAGCTTTACTGCAAGTTTTTCGGCAATGTCGCGGTTGGGATATATAACGTCGTCCGCGCCTACGCGGAACAGGAATTTACGCTGAATTTCCGTATTTGCCTTTGAAACAACGTATTTAGCTCCCAAATCTTTCAGAATAGACGTTATTTCCAATGAACTTTGGAAGTCGTCGCCTATTGCAACTACGCAGACGTCAAAGGAGGGAATATCCAGCGATTGCAGGTTGTCAACGTTCATGCAGTTGGCAATCAGCGCTCCGGAATATTTGGGCGCAAGCGAATTAATAACGTCCTCGTTCTTATCGACTATCATAACTTCGTCGCCCATATTCAGCAGTTTTTCGCCCAATATCTGCCCGAATTGTCCCATGCCGATTAGTAGTACTGACTTCATAAAAATTTACTCCTTACGGCTTTTTCTCCGCGTCGCAATACATTGTCGGGCTTGCGTTTGCCTTGGTCGTTTACGTCCGTGTAAACTCCCTGCGGCGAACGCGCGCCCTTCGCGTCTTGCTTGTTTATAAAAAGCCTTTGCTTTTAGCGGTAAATAGCGTTGCGGCTTTTTCTTAACGTCGCAATACATTGTCGGGCTTGCGTTTGCCTTGGTCGTTTACGTCCGTGTAAACTCCCTGCGGCGAACGCGCGTCCTTCGCGTCTTGCTTGTTTATAAAAAGCCTTGCCGTCAAGCGGCGTTTATCGTGGTACGGCTTTTTCTCCGCGTCGCAATAAAGCGGCGCTTTATTTTTGCCGTTTTATTTTGCAAAATTTCAAATCAACCGATCAATAAAGTGTCTACGGGCTTTCTTACTTCCGCCACCGTGCGCTTTTCTCCCAATGCCAGCGCAAGGGTAAGAATACCCACCCTGCCTGCATACATTAAAAGTATTAATATTATGCGCGAAGTTATTCCGAGTTCCGGCGTAAGATTCAGCGAAAGCCCCACCGTTCCCAGTGCGGAAACACATTCAAAAAGCGCCCCTTTGAAGCCCACGCTGTCAGGTTCTACGGCGCATATCACCAGCGTAGCCGTAAGAACGATCGTAAGGCAGGCCGCAAGTATGGCGAGCGCCTGCGACAAAAGCGAATCGTCAATCCGCTTTTTGCCGATATTTATATCCCTTCTGCCGCGGAAAACCGAAATCATTCCCATAACTATTACGGCGAAAGTACCCACTTTTATGCCGCCTGCCGTGGAACCCGAACTTCCGCCTATAAACATCAGAACAACCGTCAAAAGGAAGCCGCTGTCGGAAAGTGCGGCGGGGTTAGTGGTATAAAAGCCCGCCGTTCTCGGTGAAACCGCATTGAATAAAGAAACAAGCAACTTGTTTCCGAAGTCATAGTCCGCGTACAGGGGGTTGTTCCACTCGAACAGCATGAAAAGAATGGTTCCGACTACGATAAGAATGGTACTCATTAACAGTACTATTTTTGTGTTCAGCTGAAATTTTCTCGGGTTACACTTGCAGTCCGCAACGTCGCTCCAAACGCAGAAGCCGAGGCCGCCTATGATTATAAGCGCGGATACGGTAAGCGTTACAAGCGGGTCGGTAGCGTAAGCCGAAAGCGAAGCCCCGCCGTACTTGCCCATTAAATCGAACCCCGCATTGCAGAATGAGGAAACCGAGTGCCACACGGCAAAATATATGCCGTCCCCCGCACCGAAGTCGGGTATAAACCTTATCATCAGGAGCAAAGCGCCCGTAACTTCGCATACCGCCGTGCCGATGGATATGCGCTTTACAAGCGATTTAAGCCCGCTCAACTTGCTTCCGCCCGCGCTTGTCATAAGGGCGCGCCGTGTGTAGATGCTCATGCCGCGGCCGAACGCCAAAAAAAGCGAGGAAACAAAGGTCATGAACCCAATGCCGCCCGTCTGCACGAGCAAGAGTATAACTATCTGACCGAAAAGCGTCCAGTGCGTGCCCGTATCGTAGGGCGCCAGTCCCGTGACGCACGTTGCCGAAGCCGAAGTGAACAGCGCGTTCAAATAGGAAGTGCTTTCCCCCTCGGCAGTGGCGAAGGGAAGTATAAGCAGTATGCTTCCCGCAACTATCGCCGTCAGATATCCGAGCGCAAGAAATTGCCAAACGGATAATTTTAACTTCTTTCTTTTCATTTTATTACCATAGATTTTACCACTCGCTTAACGGCTTGTCAAGTCAATTAATTATATCCCCCGTCTTTCACCAATTTGCGTGCGGGCGCATATTTCTGTAATACGGCGTTTTCCGTAAAAAGGAGGTAGCGGAGACATATGGATTCGGACGCACTTAAAAAAAGCGGCGTAAATGTAGTCGGTGAAGAAATATACGTCGGCGACGACTGTGTAATCGAGGCGGGAGCCACCGTATATGCGCCCGCATACATAGCAGACGGCGCGCATGTGTGCCGCGGTGCACGCATAATGCCCTTTTGCCACATAACCGCGGCGCATGTGGGCGAGGACACAACTGTGTTTTCAAGCACGTTAGTCCGCGCACATGTGGGTAAAAATTGCAACGTCGGTCCCTACGCCTGTCTGCGCGGCGGCGCGGTCGTCGGGGATAATTGCAGAATAGGCGATTTTGTGGAAATAAAGTCGTCAAAGCTCGGCAACGGCACAAAAGCGGCGCACCTTGCCTATATCGGTGACGCGGAAATAGGCGAAAGGGTAAATATAGGCTGCGGAGCGGTATTCGCCAACTACGACGGGAAAAAGAAGCATAAAACAATCGTGGGAGACGGCTGTTTTATAGGCTGTAACTGCAACATAGTAGCTCCCGTTTCCATAAAATCGGGCGCTTTTATAGCTGCGGGCACAACTTTGACAAAGGATTTGCAGGAGAATGATTTCTGTATAGGCAGAGCGCGTGAAAGAGTAATAAGCGGCGGGGCAAAGAACCGCTATTCGGGCTGAGGAGGCGTTTACGGGTAAATATTTCGGAACAGACGGTTTCAGGGGACGCGCGGGCGTAACTGTTACGGCCGAGCACGCCTACAAGGTGGGCAGGGTGCTCGGCAGGTATTTCGGCGGGGCGGAAGGTTCCAAATGCCGCGCCGTAATAGGCAAAGATACGCGGCTTTCGTCGTATATGCTCGAATACGCGCTTGCGGCGGGACTGACCGCTTCGGGTGCGGACGCATATATTCTGCACGTTACAACTACCCCGTCGGTCTCATACATAACCCGCTGCGACGGGTTCGACTGCGGAATAATGATTTCGGCAAGCCACAATCCCTATTACGACAACGGCATAAAGCTTATGAACGGTCAGGGCGAAAAGCTTGACGACGGCGCGACAGAGCTTATCGAACGCTATCTGGACGGCGACCTGTCGTCTTTCGGCGGAGAAATTCCCCTTGCAAGCGGGGATAAAATAGGGCGTACCGTAGACTACGTTTCGGGCAGGAACAGGTATATAGGGCACTTGATATCACTTTCAACCTGCTCATATAAGGGGCTGAAAGTGGGGGTGGACGCCGCAAACGGTTCGGCTTTCATGATAGCCAAAAGCATCTTTGAAGCCCTCGGAGCAAAGACCTGCGTCATAGGCGATACGCCAGACGGCACAAACGTGAACGCGGGCGTGGGTTCTACGAATATCGCCGCTTTGAAGGAGCTTGTGCGGGATAATTCGCTGGATATAGGTTTTGCCTTCGACGGCGACGCGGACAGATGCCTCGCCGTGGACGAACGCGGGTGTGAACTGTCCGGCGACGAAGAGCTGTATATATGCGCCGACTATCTTAAAAAGCGGGGAGAACTTGCGGGCGACAGGATAGTCTGCACCGTGATGAGCAACGGCGGGCTTATAAAAAGTCTTGAAAATTTGGGCATATCCTGCGCCATATGCGATGTCGGCGACAGAAACGTATGTGAAAGCATGGCGGCGGAGGGCGCCGTTCTCGGCGGCGAAAGGAGCGGACATATAGTCTTTTCCAAGTATGAAACCACGGGCGACGGGCTTGTCACCGCAATTATGATAATGGAGGCGTTGGTAGAGGGCAAGTGCGCCGCATCCCGCCTTGTCAGGGACTATAAGCCGCTTGCCCAAAAGCAGGTCAATATTCCCTGCCGAGATAAGGCGGCGGCTATGCGCGGTATTGCGGAGGCGGCTGAAAGCCTTAAAAGCGAACTCGGCGTGCGGCTTGTGGTAAGGCCGTCCGGCACGGAAAAGCTGATAAGGATAATGGCGGAGGGCGAAAAGTCTGAAAGTTGCGCGCTTGCCTGCCGCATTATCGGCGGACTTGTGGACGAAAACTGCAAGTGACCGCGCGCAGAGTTTTTAACGGATTTATAACGTTCTATCGGGAGTATTTATGTGCGGAATAGTTGGTTACGCAGGCGGCGGCAGAGCCGCCGAAATCGTTTACGGCGGACTTGAAAGGCTGGAATATCGCGGGTACGACTCCGCGGGCATAGCGGTCATGTCGGACGCGGGAGTTTCTACCGTAAAAAAACAGGGCAGGGTAAGCAAACTTTTGCCGTATTTGGGCGGGCTGTCGGGCGGCGTCGGCATAGGTCACACCCGTTGGGCAACCCACGGCAAGCCTTCCGATATAAACGCCCATCCCCATTCGGCGGGTAGGTTCACCGTGGTACATAACGGCATAATCGAAAATTATGCGGAACTGAAAGAAAAATTGTTGTCCGCGGGCGAAAGCTTTCTTTCCGAAACGGACAGCGAGGTTATAGTCCGCCTGCTTCGCCGCAATTTCTGCGGCGACTTTCCCGCCGCGCTTGCGCAGACTTTAAAGATGTTGAAGGGCTCCTATGCCGTTTTGGTTATGTGCGAAGGGGTTAAGGGCTTCGCCGCGGCAAAAATGAAAAGTTCGCTTATAGTCGGTTACGGCAATGGCGAAAATTTTTGCGCGAGCGATGAACCCGCTCTTGCGGGCAGATGCGGCAGTATATCGGTGCCCGAAGACGGCGATATCATATTCGTAACGGATAGCGCCGTAAAGTTTTTCGATTGCGATCTGAATCCCGTCGCCCGCAACGTTATGCCTGCGCGCGCGGTTGCCGCAAACCTGCAACTCGGCGGTTATCCGCACTATATGATAAAAGAAATCGGCGAAGTGCCCGCCTCGGTTGAAAATACCGCCGACGCCTTCCGCACAGTAGATTGCGACGTGCGTAAAATTTTAAAGGGAGTTACGCGCGCGGTGTTCGTCGGATGCGGAACCGCTTACCATACGGGGCTTATCGGCAGAAGGTATGTTGAAGTTCTCGCCAACATACCCGCAGAGGCGGAAACGGCGGGGGAGTTCAGATATAAACGACCCGTTATCGATGCAAATACGGCCGTGATAGCGGTAACGCAGAGCGGAGAAACGGCGGACACGGTAGAGGCGGCGCGGCTTGCGCGGGAAAGGGGCGCAAGGGTTATAGCCGTAACGAATACGCCCTATTCCGCAATATGCCGCATTGCGCACGTCGTCGTGCCCGTAGAGGCGGGACCTGAAATATGCGTCGCCGCCACAAAGAGCTATACGGGACAGCTTGCGGCGTTATATCTTATCGCGCTTGCGGCTTCGGGCGCACGGACGGAAGGCAGGCTTGCGGATATTGTCGGATTGTGCCGCGAGGCGGTCGCTACCCTCAATCTTGATAAACTTGCGTATATCTGCGCGGAAAGCAGCGGAGTGTATTTTCTCGGCAGGGATATCGATTATGCCGTCGCGCTCGAAGGAAGTCTGAAATTGAAGGAAGTTTCCTACATTCCGGGCGAGGGCTATCCGTCGGGAGAGATAAAGCACGGCCCGCTGGCGCTTATAGATTGTTCAACTTTGACGGTAGCTGTAATCTGCGATGAAAATCTTGCGGACAAAAGCCTCAACGCCGTAAACGAAGTGCTTGCGCGCGGGGGCAGGACCGCCGTAATCACAAACGTAAAACAGGTTGAAAAATCCCTTTCGGGCAGGGCGGAAGTCGTAAAATTGCCCGCGTGCGACAGGCTTTTGTCTCCGTTGGTTTCGGCTGTCGCGGTATTTAAACTTGCCTATTTGGCGGCGGTCACGCTGAACCGCGATCCCGACAAGCCAAGGAATCTTGCTAAATCCGTCACGGTGGAGTAATTTTAAGCCGCGTCGGGGTAATTTAAATTGCGGCTTTAAAATGCGTGCATTTTTAGCGTTTTTGGCGCAAAAACTTGAATTTGTGACTTTTATGTGATAATATGTGTTTATCGGAGGTTAATATGCACGAAGGTCACAGAAAAAGAATGTATGAAAAATTGAAAAACGGCGACGGATTGTACGACCACGAACTTTTAGAAATATTTTTGTTCAACGCCTATCCGCGCACCAATACAAACCCGATCGCGCATGATCTTTTATCGGCGTTCGGCTCTTTTCAAGGCGTATTCGACGCAGACGTTGAAAAACTTGTGACGGTCAATGGCGTCGGCGAAAACGTAGCGCTTTATATAAAGTGCGTAGGTGAAATATTATCCCGCATGGGCGGCAGCAGCGGTGCGGTGGTCGTTAAAAATTTTTCGGATTTCAAGAATTTCGCCGCCCGCCGTTTGCGCGGACAGACGGAGGAAATTTTTGAAATGTATTTCCTTGATAAAAACGGTAAAGTAATATATACCTATACGCATAGCACGGGCAATCTGCACCGCGTGGATATCAATCCCGAAAAGCTTTCCGGCATGATGGCGGGGCTTAAACCCTACGGTATATTTGTTGCGCACAATCATCTCGGCGGCGACAGCAATCCTTCCGTCAACGATAACGAATTTACCCGCAGTCTGCTGCTTATGTGCAGGCTGAACAACGTAAAACTTTACGACCATGTGATATATGCAACCGACAAAGATATTTACAGCTACTATCTTTCGGGCAAGCTTGACGCATTAAGCCGCTCTCTGGCGGATATATAGTATAAA
>CAZQNK010000048.1:0-5056 GCA_964594955.1 uncultured Clostridia bacterium
ACGAGAAAAAGAATTAGGCTTTAGCAATTAAAAGAATTTAGGGTTCGACTTTCTGACTTGCAAGGTCACCAAACAAGTTAAAGGCGAACCCGTTTCCATTAGGAGACGGGTTCGCTTTTATTGTATATTTTTAGATTCAATATGAGCCGATTTCCAGCTATTAAATGTTGAGGTTTCGGCTTCGACATACTCAATATAAATAATCCGAACTTATTATGGAGTAGTTACCCCACGATTTGTTCGGATTAATTTCATTTTAAACAAATCGGCATCTATATGGTTTTTCAAAAATTCGTATTCAAATAGCGTCGGGACGATTTCAGCATTATAATATTTCAGCGTTATAATAATCTTTTACGAGTTTCTTCAATGTTTGGAGATGGCCGTGAAGTTCGGGATAGTCATAAACATTTTTATCTGTTTCATCATCACGAATATAGGTATCCAACTCAACTGAAATTTGATAGATACCATGCCACGATAGACTGTTAAGAATGAAAACTTTTAAGTTTAGGACAAAAACGGCAAGTTTAGGGCAAGATTTTAAAAATGCTATTGAATGATTACGGTTTTAATGATATAATCGGCATAATAAGGGGAAGTGTCGGAGAAAAACCAATGAATATCGCTATAATAGAGGATAACGACAGGGAAGCGGCAGTTTTATCGGACTATTTGAACCGTTACGGCAGTGAAAAAAACTTAAAATTAAGCGTTACGCGGTTTAAAAGCGCGGAAACGTTTCTTAAAGAATACCGCAAAGCTACATACTCTATAATATTTATGGATATCGATTTGCCGGGAATAAACGGCATGGACGCGGCGCGGGAATTAAGGCGGACGGACGACGTCGTTACTCTCATTTTCGTTACCAAGATGGCGCAATACGCATATAAAGGGTACGAATATTCTGCATTGGACTTTTTGGTCAAACCGATTAAATATTCGGACTTTTGTCTTAAACTGAAAAGAGCCGTGGACGTAGCGCAGACCAACGAAGTGCGCGAAGTATTCGTCCCGCTGAACAACGGTTTTTGCCGTATTACGTCCGATAAAATAATTTACGTCGAAGTTATGGGGCACCAGCTTAACTACCAGCTTACCGACGGAAACATTCAGTGCCGCGGTTCGCTGACGGAAGTTGAGGACAAGTTAAAAGGTCTGGGCTTTTTAAGGTGCAACAGCTGCTATCTGATAAACGCAAAGTTTGTAAATTCCGTCCGCGGGAACGATATCGACGTTGCGGGACATATCCTTAAAATAAGCCATACCCGCCGCAAGGCTTTCATTTCCTCGCTTATGGAAATTATCGGGGGGGGGGGAATAAGCAAATGAATTTAGGCGCTATAATGCTATATATGCTATATAACGTAATTTACAATTTTCTGCCTTTTGCCGTCCAGATAGCCGCGGGCGAAGTCATGTTCGCGTTCAGGTTAAAGCGTAAAAAACATTTTCCCGTAAGGCTGGCTATAAGTCTGGCGATATTCATAGTCTGTTTGTTCGCGGTAACCTATTTAAGCATGTTCGTGAGTTATTTCTTGTGGGGAACGCTGGCTTATATTACGATTTTCGCGCTTACGGTCGCCGTTATGAAGGCGTGTTTCGACGAAACGGTCCGCACCCTTCTGTTTTGCGGGGTAGCCGCCTATGCGATGCAAAATCTTTCGTACAGGGTGCTAAGCATCGTACAGATTACGGGCGGAATAATGTTCTTCGCGAACCGTATCGGCTTTACCGCAGCGTACAATTTGTTTAATTACGGCTTATTCGTATTGATCGGCATAGTCGGGTATTTTTTGTTCGCAAGGCGTATGAACGAAAAAGACGCCGCGCACCTGCACGGGGCGAACGTTTTTGCCGTTTCGGGGTTAATGCTTATAGTTACGGTGTTTTTGTGCGCCTGGACTAACATGTATTACGACCATTTTTACCTTTTGCTTATAAATTATCTGTTTTCCATATTGTGCTGTATACTTATTTTAATACTGCAATCGGGCATGTTGCATAACGTGGGATTGGAACGGGATTTGGAAATAGTAAACCAAATGTGGTTGCAGGATAAAAAGCAATATGAAATTTCAAAGGAAAACATCGAAATAATAAACATTAAGTGCCACGATTTAAAATATAAGGTAAAAATGTTGAGGCTTGCCGAAGGCGAAGTAAGCAAAGAAGAACTTCAGGAGATTGAAAACGCAATCGCCATTTACGACGCTAAAATAAAAACGGGCTGCGCGCCGCTGGACGTTATTTTAACCGAAAAAAGTTTTTATTGCTATAATAACGGCATAACCCTTTCGGTAGCGGGAAACGGCGAAAAGCTTTCGGCAATGAGCGCGAACGACGTATATTCGCTGTTCGGAAACATCCTTTCCAACGCGATAGAGGCGGTTTTGAACATAGAAGACGCGTCGAAGCGCGTGATTAATTTTTCAATACAGGAGATAGGCGATATGCTTTTCATACGGGAGGAAAATTATTGTGCGGACGAGCTTGTTTTTAAAGACGGTCTGCCGCAATCGGGGAAGGCGGACAAGATAAATCACGGCTACGGCGTCAAGAGCATAAAGATGATCGTCGCAAAATACGGAGGCGAATTGACGCTGTCGGCGGACGGGGAAACGTTTATCTTAAAAATAATGTTTCCCGTTCCGAAGAAAACGTAAAAATAGGACATATAAAGCAAGTTTAGGGCAACTCTATTGACTGAGTTGTCCTTTTATTATATTTTTGTTTATGTGAAATTGTGAGTTTTGAACGCGTTTCGCAAATAAAAAACAAGAAGGAGAAAATTTATGGGCAAATTCAAAAAATTTTTAACAATTTTGCTTTCTGCTGTCGCCGCCGCGGGCGTGCTTGGCGCATTGGCGGCTTGCAGTGAAGAGCACACGCACACCTACGCGGATGGCTGGACGCATGACGAAAATTATCACTGGCACGCCGCAACGTGTGAACACACGGACGAGGTGAGCGGCAAAGAGGCGCACACGTTTGAAAGCGGCGTATGCACCGTCTGCAGTTACGACAACGGCGAGGGAAGCGTGCAGCAGACCGCCGAAATGAAGTCGGCTTCCATCATCGTCACGGGCACGGAGGGCGGCGCGAACGTTTCTGGCGTGGTCGCAGAATTTAACGGCACTGTCAGCGGGTTCGATAAAGATACGTTTACCGTGAGAATGGGCACAACCTACGCCACGAGAACGGTTACCGACATATACAGTTCGGACTCGAAGGGCAACAAATCTTCCACCGCGACCTCTTATGTAACCATGCAGCTGAAAATTACGGCTAACTATTACGGCACGGACTTTACCCCGTTCAACTACGATATGACTACCGGATTCAATTCCTGGATAAACGGCACCTATAAGGTTCGTCTTGTTTTGAACGACGGCAAGTCAATCAAGGTAGGCGACGCGACGGTAACGGACAAAACCAATTTCGACGCGACGCTTAATCCCTCTGAAAAGACGAACGTAATCTGTCCCCAGCTCGACGGCATATGGAGCTCGGATAAATATACCTATAAAGACGGCTCTACCGAAATCAAACTCAACCGCGGCTGGTATAAGCCCGACGGGGCTACGGGCTCGGGCGGCGATTATCCGCTTATCGTCTGGCTCCACGGACAGGGCGAAGGCAGTTATTACTCCGACGATATTTATATCGATCTTTTGGGCAACGAAGTGAGCGCGCTCGGCGGCAGCGCTATACAGAGCTATTTCACAAAAGGCGCTTACGTTCTGGCGGTACAGTCCCCCACCATGTGGATGGATATGGACGGAAATATCACTTCCAACGGAACCGCTACGGAAGGACAGCCCTCATATTATACCGAAGCTTTGTTCGCCGCCATAAAGGATTACGTTGACAACAATAAAGATATCGACGCAAGCCGCATCTATATCGGCGGCTGCTCCAACGGCGGATACATGACGATGAATCTGGCATTTACGCACGGCGATTATTTTGCGGCGTATTACCCCGTATGCGAGGCTTATTACGACGCAAAAATAACCGACAAAATGATTGAAAGCATAAAGGACTACAATATATGGTTCGTTCAGGCGCAAAACGACACAACTGTCAACCCCTCTTACACGACTATACCGACCTATGTAAGACTGCTTGAAGCGGGCGCGCAAAACGTGCACTTCTATATGCCCGCGAAAGTTTTGGGCAACGATACGGGCACGGAAGTGGAATACATGGGACACTGGTCCTGGATTTACGTTTTCAACGACGAAGTAAAGAAAGAGTTCGACAACAGTCAGGTTACCGGCTCCGACTACCTCGTAGCGGAAAATTGCACGAAAGACGGCAATATGTGGACGTGGATGGCGGCGCAGACGAAGGGTGAAACCCAAACGCCTTCTTCCGAACCCAGCGAAACTTACATGTTCGAGGCTGAAAACGCAGCGTTTACAAGCGGCACGGCGTATTCGTACAATTATTGGACGCAGGCTTGGGAAGAAACTACGATCACCCCTACCGTTGAAACAAAGACGCAATACACGGGCACGGAAGAAACGGGCGAAGAAGTCACCGCGGTCGGATATTTCTACGGAGACGGCGCTACCATAAGCTGGACGATTACCGCCGCCGATGCGTGCGACGTAACTTTGACCTTGTACGCCGCGTCTTCCGACGTCAGCTATGTCAATTGGCCGTCGCTATCGGTAAACGCGGTAGAGTTTACGGCGGAAAGCCAGCCCGTAGGCTTGAAGGTCAACGGGGAAAGCGTTAACCTTGCGGGCACGGTTACGGGAATTGAAACAATATCCGCAACCGCCTTGGCGGACTATTCTTATTACGCAAACTATGTAGGAACCGTAACCGCTTCCGTTCATCTTGACGCGGGCGAAAACGTAATTACGTTGGTCGCCCCCGCCGACAGCGGCAAACTGAACATAGACAAAATAGTGCTTTCCGGCACGGAAACCGTTTTAAGCTACGTTCCCGTAGATAACGGCTAATGAATAACGGCTAAATTTTTTAGCGGGTTGCGCCGCACGGGGAAGAGTCGTGATGGTATTTTCCGTGCGGACAACCT
>CAZQNK010000048.1:5156-9544 GCA_964594955.1 uncultured Clostridia bacterium
ACGTAGACGTAACTTACGAAACCGCGACGGAATACGGCACGGGCGACGAGGTTACCTGTATGGGTTACTTCTACGGCGGCTCTAAACTTACCTGGAAAATCACTTCCGATAAAGAGTGCGACGCTACGCTCAAACTCCGCGCATCTTCATGCGGCGTTTTAATGCCATACGCCATTTGGACGGCTGAGGAGTGGGATAACTTTTATGAGAACTTTGGTTGGAGCTATTGGTGGATACCATATTCGAATGTAGGTATTTCTCCCGTAGAATTCACCGCGGAATCCCAGCCCGTAACTCTTACGGTAAACGGTACGGCGGTGAATCTTATAGGCACATTGCCCGGAGTGGACCCCACCCCCGACGAGACGGCAGATAGCGGTTATAAGACAATAGACAACGCTTATTACTACTTCGGCACGGTTGAAGCCACCGTACACCTCGTAGCGGGCGAAAACGTTATCGTCATTACGGGTCCCGCGGACGGCACTTCCGTCTGCAACCCCGATAAGATTATTATCAACACAGACGCTACGCTCACCTGGAAGCCTACCAACAACGCCGACCGCGAGTCATAATAACGGCATACCGTTAAAAAAATCGCAATAAGCCGCGCATCACGGCGGCTTACGCAAAATAAGGAGATAATTTTATGAAAAATAAACAGGGCAAGAAAATGCGCGCGGGAACGTTAACCGCCATACTGAGCATAGTAGCGGCTATCCTGCTTGCACTATGCATAGCGCTCCCCATAGTCGCGTCTTACTTCCATCTGGTTTTAAGGGATTTCTTCGGAACGTTCGGCGGGACGAGCCTTACGGGCGCGGAGTATAATTCCAGCGATTTCGAATCGGTCGAAGAGCTTGAAGAATACGAAACCAAAACGATTCGCCAAATGGGCGGCGAAGGCTACGTTCTTTTAAAGAACAGTTCGGACGCGGGTAAGGGGTTGCCTCTTGCCGCAGGTTCCACCGTCAGCCTTTTCTCACACTCGTCCGTCGATATAATTTCGGGCGGCACCGGCTCGGGCACAAGCGAAGCGACCGTAACGCTGAAAGACGCGTTCGAGGCGGCGGACTTCAAAGTCAACTCCACGCTGTGGAACTTCTATTCTACGGGCGCGGGGAAGGGCTATACGCGCGGAGCGGGCTCCACGGGCTACGGCGCGGGCGAGGCATGGAAAATCAACGAATGTCCCCTTAGCGTGCTCCAAAGCAACGACGTGCTCTCTTCCGCAACGGGAACTACCGCCATTTATGTTCTTTCGCGCACGGGCGGCGAAGGCAGGGACCTTCCCCGCGGCATGGCAAACTGGACGGATATAGAGCAGGATAAGGACAAGTCCTATCTCGAACCCGATTCGGTAGAGCTTGGAATAATCGATTACCTGAATAAGAATTTCAACAACGTAATTATCATAGTCAACACAAACAACGCCATGGAGCTCGGCTGGGTGGAAGATTACAGCAATATAACCGCAGTCCTCTGGGCGCCCGGCGGCGGCAGCGAAACGGCTTATTCCATCGTTGACGTGCTGAGCGGAAAGGTAAGCCCTTCGGGACACCTCGTAGATACTTTTGCATACGACGCGTTCTCATCTCCCGCCATGCAAAACATGGGCGATATACGGTATACGGTAAACGGTCAAGCCGTTGACTATTACGGCGTTTCGTACGATGAAGGCATCTATGTAGGATATAAGTATTATGAAACGAGATATTACGACAAAGTCGCGGGACAGGGCAACGCAGGCGATTACGACTACGCGACCACCGTACAGTATCCCTTCGGCTACGGACTTTCTTACACCGACTTCACTTGGAGCAATTACAGCGTTTCATCCGCAGACGGTAACGGCAACATCACCGTAAGCGTCGACGTGAAAAATACGGGCAGCGTTGCGGGCAAGGAAGTCGTAGAAGTTTACCTTCAATCGCCTTATACGTCTTACGATAAGATGAATTACGTCGAAAAATCCGCCGTCACCCTTATAGGTTACGAAAAGACCGCGGAATTGGCGCCCGGCGAAAGCGAAACGGTAAAAGTTTCTGTGAATATTTCCGACTTCGTTTCGTACGACGACTACAAAGCTAAAACGTACATTTTGGACGAGGGCGACTACCTCATCACCGCCGCAAGCGACGCTCACGTTGCGGCAAACAACTTCCTCGTCTATAACAACATCACCTCGGGACTTTCCGGAACGGGCGATAAAAACTTTGTGGGCAGCTGGAACAATCCCACGTTCGATAAGACGACGTATGCGACTTCTTCAAGCGGCGAAGCGATTACAAACCGTTTCGACGGGGTTACGGGCGTGACGAGCTCTAACTATATCGACAGGGATAAATATCTGTCCAGACAGGATTGGACGGGAACCTGGCCCGAAACGCACGGCAAGCAGAACGGCAGCTACATAAGCGGCTATCCCAGCGAAAGGTCGGGCGGAAGCTTTTATGAAGAAATATCGTCCGAATTGTATGCAAAATTACAAAAGTCGGGAGATGCCGAAGCGGCTAATTCTCCTATAACCGACGAACAGGCGGCGGCGAAGAAAACTTACGATTATGCGGAAAGCGTTGAAAACGACGGCTCTTTACAGCTTATCGATTTGCGCGGCGCAGATTACGACGACCCGAGATGGGATACCCTCATTTCGATGATGACGGCGAGGGAAGCGGGCAAAATTATCGGACTTGCGGGCTACACCACCGAAAAGGCCACTTCCATCAATAAGCCCGTCGGCGTAGATTTGGACGGCCCTGCGGGTTTAAACGCTATGGTAGGTCACGGTATGGCGGCGGCAAGCTTCCCCGCGGAAGTCAATATCGCGGCAAGCTGGAACAAGACATACTCGTATGAACACGGCAGATTGGTTGCCGAAGACGGATTGCGCGAAGCCGCTTCGGACAGCGGCTCATCCACCGCAAGCGGTGCGATCGCCTCGGGCTGGTACGCACCCGCGATGAATATCCACCGTTCTCCTTTTGTAGGCAGGAATTTCGAATATTATTCGGAAGACTCTTATATGTCGGGTTCTATGGCGGCTAAGGCCGTTAAGGGCGCGGCGGATAACGGCATGTACGCGTTCATTAAACACTTTGCGTTAAACGATCAGGAAAACCACAGATGCGATAACGGTCTTGCCACTTGGTGCAACGAGCAGGCGATGCGCGAAATTTATCTTAAACCTTTCCAGATGTCAGTTGAAACAAGCGGCACGGTAGATACCATGTATTACGTTTACGACAGCGAAAAAGATACTTCGGAAGACGTAGAAACCGCGCAAACTCCCGCATGCCTCGCCGTAATGTCCTCGTTCAACCGCGTGGGAGCGACCTGGACCGGCGGAGATTACAGGCTTATCACAGAGATACTGCGCAACGAATGGGGCTATAACGGAACGGTTCTTACCGATTACAACTCTTACAGCTATATGCCGATAGCCCAATTCCTGCGCGCGGGCGCAGATACAAACCTGACGCAATACGGAAATGCGTTCAGCATCAAAACCGACGCGAACGTATATTATTCACAGCAAGCCATGCATCACGTTCTGTACACCGTGGTTAACTCCAACGCGATGAACGGATTCGTTCACGGCACGGTCGTAAATAAAGAGCCTTTTGCAAAGTATAAGCTTATAGTTATTGCGTTTGAAGTCGTCTTTGTTGTCGGCATACTGATTTGTATCTACTTCATACTTAAAAAATGGGGAATAGACGTTCTGGTTCTTTTGCACATCAAAAAACCCAAGGCGGTTACCGAAAATACAGCCGACAGCGAAAACGCCGCGGACGGGAAAAATCAATCCTAAAAACAAAACGTAAAGCAAATTACTGTAAACATTTCATTTTTTCTCCTCCTGAAAGTATCTTAATACGCGATACGCAAAATCGTCCGTATTAAGATACCGCCCCAGAGAAGCGTACAACTCTCCTGAATACAGAGCGCCCACGGATTTATCTGCGGGCGTTCTGTTAATTTAAGGCTTACGTTATCGTTTTTGCAAAAGCCATGGTTTAAGCGCATATGACGGAATATAACGGACGTTCCGAACGCAGAAAAACAGGCGAAACTCAGGTTGATTCTATGGATATTTTCGACGAATAGAAGGACGGAGAAAATTGATGTTGCGTCTCCTCTTCCCGAAAAGTTCTTCGATACTTTTTGGGAACCCTAAAAAGGGTAACTCTACAAAAGCCCACGCACTTCCCGCAAGCTAAGGCATAGCAACTTTGCGCTATCTTTCCGATAAGTCCTCTGAAACTTTTCGGAATCCCTTACTGTCGATACGGAAAAACTGTATAACAATAAAAGCCTATTAAAGCTCACAAAATTTTTATACGCTGAAAACACCTCGCGTAAAATTCGCAAGCCAAGGCTGAAAC
>CAZQNK010000049.1:0-8514 GCA_964594955.1 uncultured Clostridia bacterium
TTGTAGTTTTTATCGTAAATGTGTGGGCATTCATTTCGGGTACTAAACACAAGTCCTGATAGCTTGAACTTCTTTACAGTAAAAAAGACGTTCGGGCTATTTTTTTTGCTCTTTGTCAAATGTTGTGGTGAAATAAAAATCAGAAAAAACAAGTAAAAGTAAAAAAACAATAATAATTTTAAAATAGACGGCAATCAGGCGCAAGTATGGTTGCCGTTTTTTTGTATAAAGAAAACTCACAGACTATTTGGGAGTTTCTTTATACAAAAAGGCAGGCATAGCGTTTTGGCTCTGCCTGTCTTGCCGCTTATCTCCTATATCAGGAACATTAAGTTACAAAGAACCTTTTTAAGGTTCTTTTTTTACATGCTATAAAATAAATTAGACTATGAGTTTATCTTTTCTGCCTAAAAGGATAGAGCGAGCGCTTTCGCATCTTAATTTCAATTATGTTACCGAAATCAGACTACGGCGAGGACAACCCGTCATAATCGGGTATTACGGTGAATATCAATATCTGGGTGATAGTGGGATAAGCCCGACAAACCTGAGCGCAATTATCGTTGAGGATATTGACGCTGTAGTTAATGCCGCAACGGAAGGTTGCCTTTACAATTATACCGAGCAAATGAAAAACGGATTTATCACCGTCGGACACGGCGTAAGAATTGGTATTGCAGGTGAATACGTTATCCAAAACGGAAACGTACAAGCAGTAAGATGTATAACATCGCTCAATATACGTATTCCGCATGACATAGTAGGTTGTGCCGATTATATTTGCAAAAATCTGTTTCATGTGTCTGTGCAGAGTATTCTTATTTTTTCAAAGCCCGGGTTGGGTAAAACAACTACTCTGCGTGACATGGTGCGCTTTATAAATAAAAATTTTAATAAGAACGTGCTTGTATTTGACGAAAGAGGTGAAATTTCCGCCATGGACGGATACGGCAATGGATTTAACCTTGGCGAAAGAGTTGATGTGATACGCTGCAATAACAAACTCGGCGCAATATCAAGCGCAATACGCGCCATGAAGCCCGACGTAATTATTACGGACGAGCTTTACGGCGAAGAAGATGCCGCCGCCGTCAGATTCGCTTATGAATGTGGAATATGTATGATTGCCTCGTCGCATATAATTGACCGACAAAAATTAATAGACATGCCGTTTGAATATTTTGTCGGTTTGACAAAACTCGGCGGACAACCCGAAATTTATGATAAAAATTTTAATCCTTATTGCCCTTGCCGCATTGATAACTTCAATAGGAGTATTTCTTTCGGCAAATAAGAAAAAAAGAATGTTGGTTTTCGGTGAACTGTATGAATTTAACGAACAGCTTATTCTTAATTTAAAATATAGCCGAAACAGCGTTAAAGCCGTGGCAAAACAATTTAAATTTGTCCCCGATATTTTACAGGGGATAAAGCTTCTTAAAGGCGATGACGGCAAAATTATTGAAGAGTACGTTGCCAACCTCGGTAAAAGCGACGCACTTTCCCAAATAGATTATCTCAATGAAAAGAGTGAAAACCTTAAAAAATTGAAGGAAGAAAGCTTGGCTGATTATAAACGTTATAGCTCTTTGTATATAAAAATTTTTTTTCTTATCGGCGTGCTTGCGGCAATACTTCTGTATTAGAGGAGAGCGGTTTAAGTGGATATAAGTATAATTTTTAAAATAGCAGCTATCGGCATAATAATTACGATAATCTGTCAGGTTCTCAAAAAATCCGACAGGGACGATATCGCTACACTTGTCAGTTTGGTTGGTTTGATTATTGTTCTTACAACTGTTATTACAATGATTGCCGATTTGTTTTCCCGGATAAAAGAACTTTTTGAGCTGTTCTGATGTTTGTATTCAAATTGTGTTGCATGGCCGTGATAACGGCTGTTTGCGCGCTGTTTTTAAAAAATTCAAAATCTGAACTTGTTCCGCTATGTCTTACTGCGGGCGGGATAATAATGTTCCTGTTCGTATTTGATTATATTGCTGCAAGCGTGGAATTCATTCGCTCTTTTACCGAAACGTCAGGCATAGACAGTGAAGTAATTAGGATAATTTTTAAAGTGATAGGAATAGGCTTTTTAATTGAATTAACGGCAAGCTCGGTAAAAGAACTTGGGTTTGACGGGGTGGCGGATAAGTTGGTATTATGCGGAAAAATAGTAATATTCGTTGTTGCGGTTCCTATTTTACTGGCAACATACAACACAATTGTATCCTTGATAAATCTCGTTTAAAAATCAAGATAATTTTAATCTTAATTTTGATATTTGCGGCTATAGCGGTGTTCGGTATTAAAACTTTTGCGTTTGCCGATGGGAATGACGGAGCGGAGGAACTGAGGGAAAATATAACGTCATTGCTTGACGGCTTGGATCTGTCAGGTTTACAAAACTACCTTGACGTTAATTCAGACAGTCTTTTGCACAACTTCGGTGATTCGGCAAGAGAAATAGTCGAATACCTGATTCAAGGAAATTTGAATACCGATTATTCAAGCTATCTTTCCGAACTTTTATCGCTCATTTTTAAAAATATCATAAGCCAGATTCCCGCGTTTGCCACTGTTACGGCGATTGCACTTTTATCTGCCGTTGTAAGCTCTGCCGAGGGCAGCATTGTCGGTAAATCAACATCAAAAATAGTACATCTTGCGTGTTATTCGCTGATTATACTGATTATCGCGTCTATGTTAATCAATATAGCGTCGGGATGTATTTCGTGTATAAATAGCGTCCGTCGGCAGATTGAGATTATAACGCCCATCTTGGCGACTCTTACGGTGCTTACGGGCGGTTCGGGTACGGCAGCCATTTATCAACCCTCTGCAATTTTTTTGTCGGGCGGCGCGGTCGAACTTGTCAGCGGGTTTATATTTCCCGCAACAATAACGGTAACAGTGCTTGATTTTATGTCAAAACTCAACAAAGATATGTCTTTTTCGGGTGTTACATCGCTTATAAAAAGCGTTATGAAATGGGTGATAGGCATAACGGTTACCGTTTTCAGTATCTTTATCACGGTACAAAGTTCGGCTTCGTCATTGTTTGACGGAATACTATTCAAAGCTACAAAATATGTAGTCGGCAATACAGTTCCGATAGTGGGGAATTTTTTGTCCGGCGGATTCGATATGCTCACGTCGGCAGGATTATTAATAAAAAGTTCGGTTGGTATGTGTGGCATAGTACTATTATTATCTGAAATAATAGGTCCCGTAATCACACTTTCGGCATTTTCATTGATTTTAAAAGGCGTGGGCGCAATAGTGCAACCGATCGGCGAAAATAACCTTTATAATTTGCTTTCGGACCTGTCAAAGGATGTAGAATACCTGCTTGCAGGGCTTTTAACGGTTTCTTTTATGTACGCGCTTGTAATAATGCTTGTAATAAGCTCGGCAAACAGTTTTATATGAAATCTTATTTGATTTGCGCGGCGGGTGCAATTTTTATTTCAATAATTGCAAGTTTACTGATTCCCGATGGAAAGCTGAATAAGACAATTACGTTTGTAATGAGGTTGGTTTGCATTTTCGTGCTGATTCAACCCGTAACGCAAATATTCGATATTTCTGCCGAAAGTACAGATAAAGATCTTGCCGATTACGAATATGTTTCTATTGTTTATTCATCGCATCAAGGCAAACAGCTTGAATATTTGCTTGAAGAAAATTTTGGCGGAAATTTTTTCTGCAACGTTGAAGTGGATTACATCGACGGTCAATTTGAGGTAAAAAATGTCGAAGTTTATACCGAAAAAAATAACCCGTCTGAAATTCAAGAAATTTATGAATATCTCGGCGGGTTGGGATATATAAATATAACAGTATATGCGACGGGTATTTAATTTCGTTAACGATAACAAAAAAATAATAATAGTCGTTGTGCTTATTATAATCCTCATAGGCACTATATATTTTATGAACCGTTCTGAAAGCGGCGGGACGTCTGCGGCTTCAACCTCAGGGAAAAGCGCCACAGAAATAAAGCTGACGGAAATTTTAAGTTCGATAGACGGCGTCGGAATGACAGACGTCATGATAAACCAGACAGAGGAAAAGATTACGGGCGTAATAATCGTATGCGAAGGCGCCGACCGTATAATGATCAGAAATGATATTTTAAACGCCGTTTCAACTGCGTTGAATATAGAAAAATCAATAATTGCTGTCTATTCAATGAAAGCATAATCAAGGAGTAAATTTATGTCAAAAAAGAAAAAGATTATCATCATGTCCTCACTCGTATTTTTACTTGCGCTAACAGCCGTTCTCAACGTACTTCTTGCACAGAACATAGCCTCAGGCGAAACTGCGGTTACAACCGCAAATTACTTTACTACATACCGTTCGGAAAGAACTACTACGCGCAGTGAAGAACTTTTACAACTTGACAGCGTTATAGCGCTGTACGATGAAGGCAGTGAAAAGTATGAAGAAGCGGTTGAAATGAAGCTTAAAATAGTAGAGATGATGGAAAACGAACTTCTTCTCGAAACTATGATTAAATCGCGCGGGTTTTCCGACGCGGTGGTCTCAATCGGGCTTAATTCCGACAACGTGAACGTATTTATAAACTCCGACGAACTCGATTACAATACGGCTCTTGCAATTTACAGCCTTTTAAAGGATGAAGTAGGCGTCGCGCCCGGTAATATAATTATTTTACCCGTATATTCACAAGTTTGAATTAGTTGCAAATTTTCAGAAGATGTGTTATACTGATTGCAAGGAGAATAAGTATGGCACATATAAGACATGATCCTACCGCAACCCAAAAAGGGAAAATCACCTATAATTCAAACATTGTAAGCGGTATAGTCGCGCTTGCAGTAGGCGAGGTCGAAGGGGCGTATTTGCTTTCGGCAAAGAATAAGGGCATTAAGCTTACTTTCGATAAACAGGGCGTAATTGCCGATATCAGCGTAAAGGTGGATAGTACCTGTCACGTTTCATCTACGGCTTTCAAGATTCAGCAATCTATAAAGCACAACGTGGAATCGATGACAAATTATAAAGTCACCAAGGTGGACGTTCATATACAGGACGTTAAATTTCCCGAAATCACGGCATAAATCAGAAGTAATATTCCCTTAAATAAATTTAAGGGAATATTTGTATTATATTTTGGTATTACATTATGAGGACAATTGCCAGAGAGACAGTTTTTAAATTGATCTTTTCATCAATTTTTACAGGCGAAGAGGACAGAAATTTTGCCCGTCAGATGTTTAAGGCGGAAAAACTTTCCGACGATGACATAGTTTATGCTGAAAAAATTCTTGATATAATAAAGGAGCATGGTGAAACTTTTTCTGCCGTGTTGGACAAGTATTCGCACTCTTTCCCCGAATCGAGGATTTTCCCCGCAGATAAGAGTGTTTTGTACCTCGCTCTTGCCGAGATAAAGTATATGGATGATATTCCGACCGCTGTTTCCATCAATGAAGCAGCCAATATTGCCGCAAAATATTCTTCGGAAAAGAGCGCTTCTTTCGTAAGCGGTATTCTTGCCGAAATAATTAAAGGGTAAATTTATAGGTTTTTTTATGTATACTTTGATTGACGGAAAAACTCTTGCCGCTGAAACGCGGTTGCATATAAACGAAGAAGTTAAAAAATTCAAAGAGGAACACGGCAGGGAAATAGGTCTTGCAGTTGTTCTTGCGGGTGAAAATCCTGCGTCACAGATATATGTTCGCAATAAAATTAAGGCATGCTCCGAAGTAGGCGTGAAATCTTATGCCTACTATTTGCCTTCCGACGTAACGCAAAGTCAAATGGAGCAACTTGTTTCGGAACTCGTTGAGGATAACGGCATTGACGGAATACTTGTTCAACTTCCGCTTCCCAAGCATTTGGACGGTGAAAAAATATTAAAGATGATTCCGCCGCAAAAAGATGTTGACGGTTTTTCGGAAGAGAATATCGGAAAACTCTGCATGGACGAAAAATGTCTTGTTGCATGTACCCCTAACGGAGTAATGAAAATGCTTGAAAAATACGGGATTGACCCTAAAGGAAAACATGCAGTCGTAATTGGCAGATCTAACATTGTCGGGAAACCGATGGCAATGCTTTTGTTAAACGCCGATGCTACCGTAACGGTTTGTCATAGTAAAACGAAAAATCTTAGAGAAGAGTGCCTAAGGGCCGATATTCTCGTTGCCGCCATCGGCAAGGCGAAGTTTGTTACTTCGGATATGGTAAAAGAAGGCGCCGTTGTGGTAGACGTAGGAATGAACAGGGACGAATCGGGTAAACTCTGCGGAGACGTTGATTTTGAAAATGTGAAAGAGAAATGTTCTTATATTACGCCCGTTCCCGGCGGTGTTGGTCCAATGACGATTACCATGTTGATGTATAATACGCTTAATGCCGCAAAGGAGAGAGTGAGTGACTGATTACGATAAAATATATGAAGAATACCGCTTTGCCGTTGAAAGCGCTATAAACGGTTTTTGCGAAAGTCTTGACTGTAAACCGAAAATTCTCGGCGAGAGCATGACTTATAGTTTGCTTTCCGGCGGAAAAAGGTTAAGGGCGGTCATTATGCTTGCCTCGGCGGACATTTTAAAAATAAGCAGAGAGCGCGTAATAAATTTTGCTTTAGCTATTGAGCTTATTCACACTTATTCACTTATTCATGACGATCTACCCGAAATGGATAACGATGACTTTCGCCGCGGAAAACTTTCCAACCATAAAGTTTTCGGCGCCGGTAATGCCGTTCTTGCAGGCGACGCACTTTTAAACACCGCATATTCAATACTGATTAACGAATGTCGCCAAGGTGAAAACGCCATATCGGCTGCGGAATATGTATGCAACTGCGCGGGCATTTACGGCATGATAGCCGGGCAGTCTGCAGATCTTCTGCATGAAAACGATATATCGTGCAATGAAGAAACGGTTGAATTTATCAACGAAAACAAAACGGGCAAAATGTTGATTGCGGCGTGCGTTGTGCCGAGTATACTTTCGGGCGGCAAATATTTCCCCGCATTAAAGGCGTTCGGCGATAGATTCGGCGCCCTGTTCCAATTGACTGACGATATTTTGGACGTGGAAGGTTCTTTTGAAAACCTCGGTAAAAGCATAGGCAAAGACGCCGCCGAAGGTAAAAGTACTTCAATCAAATTATACGGGCTTGAAAAATGCAAAATTAAGGCTGAGCTGCTGTGTTCGGAATGTCTTAGCATACTTGAAGGAATAGACGCCGATACCCGATTTTTTGAGGAACTTACAAACCGGACTTTGACAAGAAACAAATAATTTTCATGCTCCGAAATTTCATGGATTTCGGGGCAATTTTAAATCGGGATAGACTATGAAAGATATTTTTCTCATTGATATGGATGATACGCTATTTGATTTTTGCCGTGCAGAAGAAATCAATTTTTTTGAAACAATGAATAGCGTTGGCGTAAATGCCGATATTGAATTTTACAAACGGTTTCATGAAATTAACGCAAGCCTTTGGAAAGAATTGGAATGTGGTAAAATTACAAGAGAAAAGCTTATAGTGAAGCGATTTGAAATATTAGCAGAAGAATTTGGAATCGATTTGGATTGCAAATCGGTTGCCGATAAATATTTTGAAAATTTTCAGAACATTTGCGTCCCCATCGAAGGCTCAAAAGAATTTCTTTGTAAGCTTTCACAGATAGGCTGCATTTATATCGTTACAAACGGAAATACGGCCTGTCAAAAAAGACACATGGCAGATTCAGGTTTTTTACCGTTTATACAGAGGGCTTTTATTTCCGATGAGATTGGCCTAAATAAGCCTTCGGCCGAGTTTGCAAATTATGTAACCTCTAACATAATCGGATTTGAAAGAAACCGCAGCGTATGGATAGGCGATAGCCTTACATCAGATATGCAATGTGCGCGGCAAGCAAAAATTGACTTTATACTTTATTCGCCTTATGGCGCGCCGACTAATTATAACGGAAAATATGCCGCCGATTATAGGGAATTGTTAGCGCTGTTGCAAACAATGTAAAACGAAGTATTCAACTATAAAGTTATAAAAAATATTGACATCCGTATAAAATTATGCTATATTATATGCAGACAATTAAATGGTGCAGTATTCTAGTCAATTTTCATTGATACGAAGACGGGGGTAAAATACCGTTAAAGGGCATATCGATGAAGTTTCTGGTGTTTGCTTGTTTTTGCCAAAAATGGGTGAATGCTGGGAGTAAAGGCGTATGGGAGCTAGGTAACGGCATACCGCAGCCAACCCCATGCGCCGTGGAGGCCGTCAAATTTTATTTTCGGCGGTATAAACCTGTTATCAGGCGAAAGTTTGGTACAGAGTAGCCTGCCTTGAGTGAAGTCAGCGGATAATAGTTTAGAGAGCTGCTGTTTGGCCAGACGGCAGCGACTTATTGCTTTTTGAAATTGATTTTGCAAAAGAGGATAAGCTCAATGAAAATTGTCAAGGAAAGCTTCTAGACTGTTTTTATATTAGAGATTACGGTGTGGACT
>CAZQNK010000050.1:0-8449 GCA_964594955.1 uncultured Clostridia bacterium
TTAACTTAAAGGGATTTGGGCGCGGGCATTAACATCCATCCCCGCAAAATTTCCCGCCCTGTATTGTATAAGCCCTTCCGCCGCAATCATTGCGGCATTATCGGTGCAGAACTTCTTTTCGGGCAAAACAAGCTTTAAGCCCGCCGATTTACATGCAGAGGCAAGCGTTTCGCGCAGATAGCCGTTGGCTATAACTCCGCCGCCCGCCGTCACAGTATTTACGCCGTATTTTCTAGCGCACTCCACAGTCTTTTTAACGATTGGGTCCACCGCCGCGCACTGGAAAGATTTTGCTACGTCCTCCTTTTTCAAAGGCTCGCCGCGCTGTTCGGCGTTATGGCAACAGTTTATAACAGCCGTCTTTAATCCGCTGTAAGAAAAACGCAGGCTATCCGAATTTTTTACAAGCGCGGAGGGAAGTTCAACGCATTTTTTTCCGTTTAAAGCCAACCTTTCCACATTCACGCCGCCGGGATATTCAAGATTCAGCACGCGCGCTACCTTATCGAAAGCCTCCCCGGCCGCGTCGTCGCAAGTGGACGCGAGCACCTGACTTTCAAGAAGAGTTTTCGTATACAATATGGCGGTATGCCCGCCGCTTGCAAGAAGCGTGATAAAGGGCGGTTCCAATCCCTCGTCAACAAGGTATGAAGCCGCCATATGTCCGCGGATATGATTGACCGCAATAAGCGGAACGTTAAGACTGTAAGCAAGCGACTTTGCGAACGACAGCCCGACCAGAAGCGCGCCCAACAGCCCCGCGCCATATGTAACGGCGACGGCGTTTAAATTTTTAACCGAAATGCCCGCGCTCTTTAATGCGGCGTTAACGACCTCGTCCACCGCCTCGGTATGGGCGCGGGAGGCTATTTCCGGCACAACTCCTCCGTATTTCGCCTGTTCGGTTGCGGAGGATATAATTTCGCTTGACAAAAGTTTTCTGCCGCGCACCACCGCCGCAGCGGTTTCATCGCAACTTGATTCCAAACCCAGAATAAAGGGTTCGTCGCTTAACGTAAAATCGCCGTACATTATCAATCGTCAAAATCTCCGTCAAGATCGTCGGGGTCGTCCCTGTCCGATCCGACCGGAACGTTTCTGGGCAATCCGCCCTCTATGTACATGATAAGTTGGGTTTTAATCTCCTGCGCAAGGGATATGACCGGCTCTATTTCATACTCGCTGTAAACGCCCTCGTTCTTCATAAGATAGACTATAAAGACAAGTTTATTTACGCCTTCAAGAGCGCGTTCGGAAGCGCCGGCCTTTCTGTTACGCGCATACGTCTGCACGCCCGCCACAAGGCTGCCCGCTTCGATAGCCGCGTCCGCCAACTTATCCGAAAGAAAATGCTGTTCACGCCTGACGTTGCGCCTGTTGCAAAGCGCCAAAGCGAGCTGTGCGAGTTTGAAGCCCGCAACGTCCATATTCAGAACTTTCATTTTATCCAATACCCCCTTTGCGTAATTTATCAAAAACAAAAAGCAAATATGACCGTTTAAGCGACTTGCGTGAAAAGAAGTATTTCATTCTTTCCGCCAGACCCGCTATGAAACAAAAAACTTAAACGGTCTTTTTAAGATAATCTATAATAAACCCCTGAATATCCCCATCCATAACTGCCTGCACATTGGTTTCTTCATAGCCTGTGCGGTGGTCCTTTACAAGGGTATAAGGGCAGAACACATAGGAACGTATCTGGCTGCCCCATTCTATCTTTTTAATCTCGCCCTTTATCTCGGCGTCGGCGGCCTCGCGTTCGGCTATCTGCCGCTCAATAAGCTTTGCACGCAGATATTCGAACGCCATAGCCTTGTTCTGGAGCTGGCTGCGCTCGTTCTGGCAGGTGACGACAATGCCCGTAGGGAAGTGCGTTATCCTTATCGCAGTCTCGGTTTTGTTGACCTTCTGCCCGCCTGCACCGGAGGAGCGGTATACGTCTATGCGTATGTCCTCGTCGCGGATTTCCACCTCGCTGTCGTCGTCCACTTCGGGCATTACTTCCACCGAGGCGAAAGAGGTGTGGCGTCGCTTGTTGGAATCGAAAGGGGAAATGCGCACAAGTCTGTGGACGCCCTTTTCCGCCTTTAAAAAGCCGTAAACGTTTTCGCCCTCAACCTTAAACCCGACGCTTTTTAAGCCCGCCTCGTCGCCTGCCTCGCTGTCGAGTTCGGTAACTTTGAAGCCCTGCTTTTCACAGTAACGGATGTACATTCTGTAAAGCATTTGCGTCCAATCGCACGCCTCCGTGCCGCCCGCGCCCGAATGAAGACTTAAAATAGCGTTACGGCTGTCATATTTGCCACGGAGAAGAGCGCGTATACGCATTTCCTCTATGTCGTTTTCGGCCGCAGTTATCATCGCTTCGAGTTCGGGAATAAGGCTTTCATCGTCCGCCTCTTCGATAAGGTCTATAAAGGCGTAAGCCTCCGCAAGGGCGTCCTCGCCGCGCTTATATGAGGCGATTTTCCCCTCTACGGCGGAAATTTCGCGCCCGATTTTAGCCGACCTTTCAAGATCCTGCCATACTTCGGGTCTTTCCTGTTCGGCTTTAAGCCCGTCAAGGCGCGCGCCGAGATTATCGATATCCAGCGCATATTTTGCTTCCGACAGCGTGTCGGCAAGCGATTTAAGTTTTAATCTGTAATCGTCTGCTTTAAACATAGAATAAATATAAAGAAATTTTTAAATATTTTAAAACAAAGAGAATTCCGCGCACACCGTCTTTGCTTACGGCGCAAGCAGGATTCCCCTGCGATAGCGCACACAATTTGCCGCTACCGCGGCCTCAGTAGGTGAATGTCTGCGTTTTTTGATTATGGCGTGCCGCAGCATTACGCAGACAGAGGGCATCGCCCTGAATTCACGAAATTTCGCAGGCACACTTTGCCGAGATTGTACGGAGCAATAATTGCGCAGATGCAAGCAAGACGAGGCGAACAAACGCCGACCGCGGCGAGCGTACACTGACGTACGCGAACAAGGAGGCGCGCCGTTCAACGCGGTATTGCGCCGCAGATTTGTAGTTTTTTATTACTTACGGCGCAAGCAGGGTTTCCCTGCGATAGCGCACACAATTTGCCGCTACCGCGGCCTCAGTAGGTGAATGTCTGCGTTTTTTGATTATGGCGTGCCGCAGCATTACGCAGACAGAGGGCATCGCCCTGAATTCACGAAATTTCGCAGGCACACTTTGCCGAGATTGTACGGAGCAATAATTGCGCAGATGCAAGCAAGACGAGGCGAACAAACGCCGACCGCGGCGAGCGTACACTGACGTACGCGAACAAGGAGGCGCGCCGTTCAACGCGGTATTGCGCCGCAGATACGCGATTATTTATTATCTTTCCAGTAACAGCAATTCTTATACTTCTTCCCGCTTCCGCAAGGGCAGGGGTCGTTTCTGCCTACGGATTTTTGTGCGGTTTTGGGAATCTGCTTTCCGCCGATGTTTGCCATTAACCCCGTAAGATCCCGTGGAGCGTCGCCTATAACAGGTCCCGCCGTTTTCGCCGCAGAAGGCGTTGTTGCGGCCGGAGGAGTAAGTCCGTTGCCGCCGTTCGCGCCGTCATTTGCAGTCGAAGCTGCGGATACGGTACTTTCAGGCTGTTCTGCGCTTTCGGGGGCAGTATTTGCCTTTTGGGCATTTTCAGTCCTCTCCTTTGCACGCTGTCCGGCAATCTCGCGGGCGCGCGCCTGAACGTCGGGGTTCATGGGCGCTATTCCGGCGGGAGCGGGCATTGTCCTTACGGGAACGGGGCGTTCGCTCTGTACGCGCACGATTCTGCCCTTCAAAAGACGGGAAATGGTTATCGTCTGGATCCTTGCAATCATCTCGTCAAACATTTCAAAACCCTCTTGCTTGTATGCAATTACGGGATCCTGTTGCGCATAACCGCGAAGTCCTATACCCTTGCGAAGTTGATCCATGGCGTCGATATGGTCTATCCAGTTCCTGTCAACGCTTCTTAAAAGTTCGTTGCGCTCTATCTGGTGATAGTCCACCTGACCTTCCGTCATTTCGCTGATATTTACTATCTTCTGCTCGTAAGCCTTTATGACTTCCTTTGAAATCTTATTTATGGCGCGCTCGTAATCCCACTTTTCAAGCATTTCACGGGTTATTACAAATTCGCACTCGTCGGGATAAACCTTTTGTTTAAGCGCCTCGTTCAAAGCGTTCTCGTCCCACTTTTCGGGCATGGCGTCGGTGTTGACCGTTTCACCGACAATCTTTGCCACGTAATCGGGGATATAGCGAAGCATCTGCTCGTGAACGTCCTCGCCCTTCAACACCTTCATGCGTTCGCCATAAATGGTCTTACGCTGTTCGTTCATGACTTCGTCGTATTGCAGGGTGTGTTTTCTTATGCCGAAGTTCCTGCCCTCTATCGCCTTTTGCGCGTTTTCTATGGAATTTGTCAGCATCTTGGATTGCAGGCACTGCTCGTCGTCTATCTTGAAAACGGAATACAGCTTCTTCATGCGCTCGCCGCCGAAACGTTTTGCAAGGTCGTCTTCAAGCGATATAAAGAACACGGAGTCGCCGGGGTCGCCCTGACGTCCGCTTCGTCCGCGGAGCTGGTTATCGATACGGCGGGATTCATGGCGCTCGGTACCGATTATGCAAAGCCCGCCCGCCGCAATAACGTCCTGCTTTTCGGCGTCGGTCTCTTTTTTGTAATTTTCGTAAAGCTCGGCATAGCGCGCACGGGCCGCCTGCTCTTCCTCGGTAAATTCTCTGTCCGCATATGAGATGGCAACTTCTACCATTTCATGGGTAAAGCCCTCTTCACGCATGCGCTTTTTGGCGAGGTAATCGGGGTTACCGCCCAAAAGAATATCGGTACCGCGGCCGGCCATGTTGGTTGCAATCGTTACGGCGTTCAGTCTGCCCGCCTGCGCAACTATTTCAGCTTCGCGCTCGTGGTTCTTCGCATTAAGAATATTGTGTTTAATTCCGTTGCGGCGGAGAAGTCTTGAAATTTCTTCCGACTTATCTACCGTTACCGTACCGATAAGAATGGGCTGGCCCTTTGCATGGCGTTCCACCACTTCGTTTACGATCGCCTTCTTCTTGCCCTCAACCGTGGAGTAAATCATATCGGCGTAATCCACCCTCTTTACGGGGCGGTTTGTGGGTATGGGAACTACGTCAAGGGAGTAAATCGTTCTGAATTCGTCCTCTTCCGTCATTGCGGTACCCGTCATGCCCGAAAGCTTGTTATAAAGCCTGAAATAATTCTGGAACGTGACGGTTGCATGGGTCTTATTCTCGTCCTTGATCTTGACCTTTTCCTTTGCCTCGATAGCCTGATGAAGTCCGTCCGAATATCTTCTTCCGTTCAATACACGTCCCGTAAATTCATCGACTATGAGTATTTCGCCCTCGTCGGAAACGATATAGTCCTCGTCGCGTTTGAAAAGCTCGTGCGCTTTCAAGGCCTGCTGGATATGGTGGTTGAGTTCGGCATGTTCTATATCGCCGAGGTTGTCTATACCGAAGAACCTTTCCGCCTTTTCCGCGCCCTTTTCGGTTATGGTGACCGATTTGTCCTTTCTGTCTATGATATAGTCCCAGTTTTCCATCTCTTCCAGAACGGCGGCAAGCTTATCCTGGGCCGCCTGTTCCTCTTCGGAAAGCTCTTTCTTCTTGCGGGAGGGCGCGTTCTTTTCCGCGTCCTTTTTATCGTCGTCGAAACCGCCCGAAAGCGTGCGTACGAACCTGTCAACGCTTTCATACAATTTGGAACTTTCACCGCCCTTGCCTGAAATGATAAGGGGGGTACGCGCTTCATCTATGAGAATGGAGTCAACTTCGTCGATTATGCAGTAATTGAGTTCGCGCTGAACCATTGCTGGAATGGAAGTTTTCAGATTATCGCGCAGATAGTCGAAACCGAGCTCGTTATTCGTTGCATAAACAATATCGCATTGGTAAGATTTTTTCTTATCGGCGTCGTCCATGCCGGGCACGACTACGCCGACGGTAAGTCCCATGAATTTATGAACCTTGCCCATCCACTCCGCGTCACGCTTTGCGAGGTAATCGTTGACCGTGACGATATGCACGCCCTTGCCCGACAGTGCGTTGAGGTATGCGGGCAGGGTGGAAACAAGCGTTTTACCTTCACCTGTTTTCATTTCGGCTATACGTCCTTGATGCAGACATATGCCGCCCATTATCTGAACGTGGAAGTGTTTCATTTTAAGAACGCGCCAGCTTGCCTCACGCAATGCCGCGAAGGCGTCGAACATTATATCGTCCGGCGTTTCGCCCTTGGCAAGCCTGTCCTTTAAAATAGCAGTCTGCCCTTTAAGTTCGCCATCGGACATTGCCGCGTATTTAGGTTCGAGCGCTTCGACCTTCAACGCAAGCTTATCGAGTTTTTTCAATGCGTGACGGCTGTCCGACGTCAGAATATATTTTATAAGCCCCATTTTATCTCCTTTTCGATGTTAAAGCGGATAAAAATCCACCCTTAATTCATCCCTGTTGCGGGTATACAGCTTTATTCAGTATACATTGTACTATAAACGGCGCAATAAGTAAAATTGTTTTTTCGGAATTTTTGTATTTTTTTTCGGAATTTTCACCGTTAAAAGCGTACCGAAATCACGGCCGATAAAAGCTCCTGCGTCCTTATCCGGTCCGCAGGAGCTTTTATCGTTGCTCTAAACGTTTATATCGGTGAACGCAAATTTTTCCACGTCGAAAAGTCCCGTATCGAGAAGTTTTAATTTAGGTATTACCGCAAGCGATAAAAAGGCGAGCGACATAAACGCCTCATATTCGCGCTTTACCCCCATAGCGTGGGCGCGCTCTATCAAGGCGCGGCTGTCGCGCTGTAATCCTTCGGCGTCGCGCGACGACATAAGCCCGCCTATATCCAGCGTAAGCGTATGTACCTGCCCGTTCTTTTCGGCAATTACCATGCCGCCGCCTATCTTTTTGAGGGTATTCGCCGCCCGCGCCATGCTTTCGTTGTCGTCGCCCATCAGAATTACGTTATGCGAATCGTGCGCAATGGTAATTCCAAGCGCGCCGCCCTTAAAACCGTAACCTTTAAACAGGGCTTTGCCTATATTGCCAGTCATTTTATGGCGTTCCACAACGGCGAGTTTCAAAAGGTCGGTTCCTTCCAGCACGACGTCGCCGTCCTTGCTTTCCACGTCGACGACCTCACAGCCCGTAACGACGCCGCCGGGCAGAATAGTCATTGCCTTTGCGCGCGTGCCTTTGAGCGTAAGCACAAAATCTTCTGCCTTCATCTCCTTGAGGTGAACGGTATTGAGTACGTTTTCGGGCAGATAGCGTTTGGAAGTATCGAACAGAGGCTTGCCGCCTTCCGCAACGATTTTTCCGTTCTTTATAACGTACCGGGCGTTGAAATTTTTAAGGTTATCCACCACTACAAGGTCTGCAAGCCAGAAGGGCGCAATGCCGCCGCGGAATTTGAGGTTATAGCACTCCGCAGCGTTCAAAGTTGCGCATATTACCGCACGAACGGGATCTATGCCGTCCTTGACAAGGCGGCGCAGAGCGTCGTCAATGTGTCCCTTTTCCTTCAAATCGGCGGCGTGCCTGTCGTCCGTACAGAGGAGAAAACGGCGCATATTGCTTTCATTCATAAATTTTGCATTCCCGAGGTTGTGCGTGGACGAACCGTGGCGGATATGCACATACATGCCCTTGGAAATCTTCTCCTCTATCTCCTCTCCCGTAACGCACTCGTGGTCGGTGGAAATGCCGCCGCAGAGATAGCCGTTGAGGTCGTATCCGTAGACGGCGGGCGCGTGACCGTCGATAACCTTTCCCGCAGCGTGGGCGGCTTCAAGTTTTTTCAAGGTATCGGGATCGCAGTTGATGACGCCCGGGTAGTTCATGAACTCCCCCAGCCCGAAAATATAGCCGTTTGTTATATTCTCTTCTATATCCTTGCCTGCAAGAACGGCTCCGCTCGTTTCGAAAGGCGTTGCGGGCACGCAGGACGGAAGTTGCAACATCACGTCAAGGGGCACGTTTTGCGAAGCTTTCGCGATATATTCGCACCCCGCCATGCCGCAGACGTTGGTGATTTCATGCGGGTCGGCAATGATTGTCGTTGTGCCGCGCGGAACTATCAAAGAGGCAAATTCTTCGGGAGAAAGCTGGGAGCTTTCGATATGGACGTGCCCGTCGATATATCCGGGCAAAACGGTAAACGCCGAGCAATCTATTTCCTTAACGCCCTCATATTCGCCCGTACCGACTATCTTTTCGCCTGCGACAGCGATATCGCCCCTTCTGATTTTACCCGTGAACACGTCCACATATGCGGCGTTTTTAAGCACGAGGTCGGCTTTTACCTCACGCCGTGCGGCTTTTATATATTTTTCAAGCATAGAGCACCTCTTTTTTATTTTATTATAGCACGGTTTTAAATTAATGTAAAGCCGCCGCGCAAAA
>CAZQNK010000051.1:0-8078 GCA_964594955.1 uncultured Clostridia bacterium
CCGCCCGCCCCGCTCGCCCACCCTGTGTCATTCTGAACGCAGTGAAGAATCTCGCGCGTAGCGCGTTCCGTGTCATTCCGAGCATAGCGAGGAATCCCCCAAGCAAAGCAATTAAAGAAATGATGAGATCTTTCGACTTCGTTCGCTACGCTCACTACGCTCAAGATGACGGTGGTGGTAGTGAAACGCGCGAAAAAGACTAAAATAATTCACGGCGCCCGCCCACCGTCATTGCGGGAAGCGGAGCGACCGAGGGGAGAGATCCCCCTTATAAAACGTCGTTTCAACAAAGCGCGTATTATTACGGCGGCGGGAATAAAAATCGGACAATGATTGCGGGCTTACATGCGGCGGCGGGAATGAAAATCGGGCAAGGTAAAGCGCGCGGCTATAAGCCGCGCGCTCTTTATGCGTTTTGCGATAGGGGTCGGAATAAACTTTTTATTCCGCCGATTCGTCCTTTTTCTTGTTCTTGGGCTTTTTCAAAGCTACGAACACAAGCGCGCCCGCGCCCGCGACAAATACTACGTCTGCGCCTATCGCCGCAGCCCACCACCATTTGAACATATCTTTGCTTGCTCTCGTGATAGAAATGCTGTCGTCCGTTTCGGCATATTGTTGCGCCTCGTAAGCCGCATTCGCCCACATGTAGATAACGTGTTTGGAAGCTTCCCTCAGCTTCGCGTTGTACGCCACGGACGTTGTATACCTTAATAAACCGTTGTTTTGATACCCGTCCATCCAAAGGTCGCCGCCTGCGCGCAACATCTGGTCGCCGTTCATGAAAGTCTGATGGTCTGCATAGTCCGTAAGAACGGCTCCCTTAAATCCCCATTCGTCGCGGAGAAGGTCAGTAAGCAGGGATTCGCTGCCGCCCGACCAAACGGAGCCGAGACGCCCGTAAGAGGTCATAAGTCCCGTCGCGCCTTTATCTATCGCCATTTTGAAGGGGCGCAGATATGTTTCGCGCAAGGTTTGCTCGGTCATCCAGCAATAAAGTCCGTCGCGGTAGCTCTCCTGATCGTACCCGATGAAGTGCTTGATGTATGTATATACGCCCGCGTTCAGCGCGCCCCTGACGGTAGCCGTGCACATTACGCCCGAAAGATAGGAATCTTCCGAATAGTATTCGTAGTTCCTGCCGCCGAAAGCCGAACGGTGAAGGTTCACGCCGGGCGCATACCAGCCGTCGCGGCCGGACGCCAACGTTTCGGTTCCCACTGCAAGGCCGAAGCTCTTTGCAAGTTCTTCGTTCCAGGTCTGCGCGATGACGGTGGGCATGGGATAGCCTACGCCGGGATTGCTTTGGTTGAACGAACCTATCTGCGCGGGACCGTCTACGGAAACGGTCTGGGGCTTGCCGATGGAATTGAGCGCCGCTTCTTTACAGTAGCCGTGAGCTACAAGTTCTTTCATTTCTTCGGTAGTAAGCTGGTTTAAAAGAGTTTCCCATTCGTCCGCGTCATAGTTTTCGGGATTGCCGAAGAAGTAAGCGTCCTCGGTGAAATCGTCGCTATAAAGCTTATACGCGTTGCCTTCGCCCTGCGTGAAAACGGGTTCGGAGCCGTTTTCCGCTATGTATTCTGTCAGCCAGGCGGCGTCCCAAGCGTTAGCCGCGTCGGATGTATATATGTTGTTTGCGTTGAGTTCGGAATTCCAATAGCGGGCAGTTTCCTGTTCGGAATGGAATGTGCCTGCAAAGTCTGCGCGCGAAAGCCAAACGTTTTCGATGCCGTTTTCCGTGTCGCTGCCGTCTACCGCGATGCCGTCCGAAACGTTATCGCCCGTGAAGAGGTTGCTTATCTCGTTTACGCCGTTCTCGCCCGAATAAGTGTTGTATACGACTTCCTGTTTGGGGTTATATGTATACGTTGCGTTTTTCGCGTCGATCACGGTGTGCGCGTCCGTCCTCAACGATACGATATAGTCGCCGTTTTCAAGAACGTAAGCGCCGTCGTCCTTATCTTGGTCGTAAGACGCCATATCCTGGATTTCGAAAGAAAGTTCAAGCTCCATGCTTTCGCTCGGTTCAACCGCAACGGGAGTTTTTGCAAACGCGCAAAGGTTTACGGAAGCCTTTTCGACGCTCGTTATTTTATTGTAGTAGGGGGTGTAATACATTTCTACTACTTCCTGCGCGGGGTAGTCGCCCGTATTGGTAACCTGCACCGTAACGGAAATTTTACCGTCTTTAACTTCCCATACGCCTACGTCCCATTCGAACTCGGTATACGTAAGACCGTAGCCGAAGGGATATTGCACTACGCCGTCGTAGCCCTTGCCGTATTCGTTGTTTACGTCGTCCCAATAACCTTCGGCATCGGCGGTTTCATACCACTTGTAACCGACGTATATGCCCTCGGCGTAGTCAAGATAGCTTACTCCGGGATATTTTTCGCTGTTGTCGCCGACGTTGAGGTTCGTGACGGTAAGGGGATAGAGGCTCGAACTTGTGCCGTTATATTGTTGAACGCCGTCCAACCCCGAGTACGCCCAGTTTGCGTTGGTTTTGAAGTCGTAGGCGTAGGTGTCGACCGTCTTGCCGGAAGGCGAAACGTTAACTATCTCCGTATCGTAAACGACGTTGCCGTCGCTGTCTTTAACGACGTTGCCGTCCTCGTCCGTTTTTTCGGTTTTTACTTCTTTCTTGCCGAAAAGAATATTGGGAACGGCGCTTGCGGCGTTGTTGCCCGTGCCGCCTACTATAAGGCAAGCGTCAAGCCCTTCTATCCTGTCCATAAATTCAAGATTCATGGTGTTGGTGGAGTTGATTATAACCACTACTTTTTCAAACGTCTTACCTACGTATTCCAGCAAATCTTCTTCTTCGGTAGAAATATCCAGGTAAGTGCGTCCCTCGTCCGTGCTTGCTTTGTATTTGTACTGCACTTTGGGCGCGTCGTTGCTTTCGCCCGTAATTCTTCCGAGGACGACGAGCGCAACGTCAGAATACAGCATTGCGTTCTGTTTCAAAGTGTCGGTATACGCGCTCATCGCAGGCTCGTAAAGCACGCAGGATTCGTAGTCGTGGCTGTTAAGCGTGTTAGTTGCTTTGTTGTCTCTGCCGCTTTTATAATTCTCGTAAAAATTCGTCAGTTCGGTATTATATTCAATACCGTCGTCGGAAAAGACCTTATATTCGTTCAGGGCTTTCAAAAGATCGGTTGCGGGGCTGAGATTGCTGCTTGAACCGTTGACCGAACGTCCCGAACCCGAACCGCCCATAAGCCAGTCGGTAGCCGCCCAGCCGAAAACGTTCACGCGGTTTACGCCGTCATTTTTAACGTCGCTTTCCTGCAACGGCAGGCAGTCGTCGTTCTTTACCATTATTATGCCTTCTTCCTCTATCTGCACGGCAAGGGTTTCGCCCTCGGCGCGCGTCGCGCTGTCGAGTTCCTTTGCACCGAAGATGATGGAGAGCATTGAATCGAACATGTTAAGAACTATCGGTACGACTATCGCAACCGCGATTAAAATAACCGCGCATGCGAAGCACACGATTTTCTTTACAAGACCTTTGGATTGTTTGCTCATGTTTTAATGATTTCCTCCTCAAAATTTTTTCTTTTTTATATGACGGCGGACATAACTTTCCAGCTTATCCGCATTATTGTTAAATTATAAACCAAATTATAGTTATTTGCAACTTTATTTCTACATTTTTGCGCAACTTGACATGTTTTAAGCGAAACTTGCACGGGCGCGCTCTTGAAAAATCCGATTTTCGTTATATAATTATATTGAAATAATTCTTGCGCGACATATGGAGGAGAAACACAATGAAAGCGAAAAAAATTACGGCGTGCGTTTTTGCCGCGGCGCTGTCTGCGGCAGTCTTTATGTCCCTGCCCGCGTGCAAAGCGGAGGTCGAGCCGCCCGCCGTCGCGGAACCGTCGGGACAGCTGTCCTTTCTTACGGCGGACGGCGACCTCGTGAAAAACGAAGAGGGAGAAACGGTAATGCTCCGCGGGATAAACGCGGGCGGACTTTTCGTTACCGAGCATTGGATGACGGGCTTTAAATACGGCGGTTCGCCATCTGACGATTACAGATCGCTTACCCAAACGTTTATATCAAGGTTCGGCGAAGAAAAAACGAAGGAGCTTTGGGCGGAATACCGCGCCAATTGGTGGACGGACGCAGACTTTCAGAATTGCGCCGACATGGGCATGAACGTAATTCGTCTGCCTTTTACTTATATGAACGTGGATTTTGCCGCCGTTTCAAGCTATGAAAAAGCAGGCATAAACTATGATTTTTCCGCTTTGGACGACTTTATCGAAAAAGCCGCCTCTTACGGAATGTATACCATTCTCGATTTGCACGGCGCTTACGGGTCGCAGAACGGGCAGGACCACAGCGGCGAGATAATCGGCAGCGCCAGCGACGTCGATTTTTATTCAAACGCGCAAATGCAAGATCTTACCGTAAAACTTTGGGCAGAGCTGTCCGAACATTACAAGGACAACGGCAACGTCGCGGGGTACGATATTCTGAACGAACCGGGGGAAAAGGCGGGCATCACGTCCGAAAGACACTGGATATTTTACAATAAGGTGTATGAAGCCATCCGCGCCACGGGCGACGGGCACATAGTTATATTCGAATCTTGCTGGGACGGAGCCAACCTTCCCGCGCCGTCGCAGTACGGCTGGAAAAATTGCATGTATTCGTTCCACCACTATGCGGGCAGCGATTTAAGCGCGTCGGCGCACGGTTTAAGCTGGAACGCGAAAATCGCGGACGTCGTTTCGCAGAATTTCGGCGTACCCGTCCAGATGGGAGAGTTCACTAATTATTCCTCGGCGGAAAAATGGGAATACGTTTTAGACCTTCTCAACCGCTCCGATTGGCACTGGGCGAGCTGGACGTATAAGGTATGGGGTTCCATGCCCTGGGGCGTGGTGAACGTAATCGGCAATGACGCCAACAAAATCGACGCAAGCGCCGATAGTTACGAAGAAATTCTGGAAAAGTTCGGCATTCTTCGCACGGGCGGCGGGAATACGCAGGAATATACTTTTTATAAATCAGGTTCCGACGGCGTGAAAGAAAAATACAAGACGCTGAAAGAAATTTTTACCGAATACTGCAACGCGCCGCTTTATACCGAAAAGCTGGCGGAGGGCAGTTACGTTTTCGGCAGCGGCGACGGCTGGCTTTCGTCGGCGGAATATTCGGCGGGTAAAACTTACGTCGCGCTTTCGCAAAAATATTACGACGCTTATAATATTACCGTGACCTATAATTTACTCCCCGACGGCAGCGCGTATCTTTCGGCGGGCGCAAAAAATTTAACCGCCGTAAGGGATTCTGACGGGTATTTCGTCGGTTTGGCAAGCGGCACGCCGAACGAAGCGCTCTTTTATCCTGTCGCTTACGACGGCGGTTACGCGTTCGTTTCATATTCCGTATGCAAATATCTGCGCGCGGGAGAGGACGGCTTTATCCGCATAGACGCGGACAATATTTCGGACGCAACGCTGTTTTATATCAGGGAATGACCGCAAAATCCGCATAATAAGCCGCGCTTTTTTGTATGCACCCAAAAGTTGAATGTTTGCGGGGAATTAGAAACGACAAAAAATATCAAATAATAATATTTAATACAAGACAAACGGCGAGTTCGCATAAAAGAGTCCGAAATAATTCGGGCCCTTTTTATTCTGCGGCAAATAAAATTTTGTTTCAATTGCATTGCCTTAATATATGCGGCAGGAACTCAAAAAGATTTTTTTTGAACAATGCAAACAAAGAGAGAAGATGTATTTTATTGGAGAGTTATAAAAGCATGGTAAAAAAATTTAATTTGACAAGGGAAAACGGTTGAATAGCCTAACACGCCCCGACTCACGCCAAGCGGGCTTTGCGGCATAAACCGCCGCTGCGTTTGATTATAAAATAAAAACCCAAATCAAACAGCCCTTAATATAAGGTGTTCAATTTAGGTTCTTTGGCGCAGAGAGAGGGATTCGAACCCCCGTACAGTTGCCCGTAACACGATTTCGAGTCGTGCGCGTTCGACCACTCCGCCATCTCTGCACTGCCTGATTATTTTATAACATAATCGCATAAAATTCAAGCGTTTTTACGCCGTCTTTTTAATTTTTTATCGGCGGGAATATTTTTCGGGCTTTTACGGCATATTTACAAAGTGAAAAAGCGGACGGGTTGCGTCCGCTCGGTTAATTATTTCCCGCTTAAAAATTTTTTCAGGCAATCGCACGGCGCGCCGTCCTTGCCGTAACCCGTATCGTTGCATTTTTTGCAACTGTAATCGGGCGTAAATTCCGCCTTGTCTATGCCGAGTTCTTTCAGCCGCACGTCGCCGCGCCGTTCAAGTTCGCGGATCTCTTCGGCAAGCTTTTCCGCCTGCGCCTTGTCTTTAAGCTCCGCAAACGCCTTTTTAATTGAAAGTGAATTTAAATTTCTGCGGATATCCGCATAGGCGTGGTCGGCGGTCGCTCTTTCAAGCGCTTTTTCCGCGCGGCTTTCCGCCGCGGCGCGCAAATTATAGTAGTGCCTTTCTATCTCAGCGCGTTTTTCCCTGTCGTCCGCAGAGGGCGACGCTGCGGCTTGTGAAGAAGTTGACGGAATCGCGCCGACGGAATATATTCCCTGACTTTTCCATGCCGAAAGAATTGCGTTCATGTACGCCACGGGATTGGCTTTTCCGGACGAAAGTTTTGCGGCCTCGGTTATCATTTCGTCTGAAAAATTCCAGCTTTTCCACTTTTGCAGGCACTCTCTGTCACGGGCGATAACCTTTCTCGTAAGTCCGCAGGCGGCAAGAATGTTTTTAAGGAATTTATCCTCGGCGGCAAGTTTTCCGAGATAGTCGTTCACGCTTTCGTCGGCGACGATTCCGTCGTCGTACAGTTTGGCAATAAAGTCATGCAGTTCCTGAAAGGAATTTTTTCCGTTCAAAAAGCAGTAATTTGCAAGCGTTTTTAGCGCGTTGAAAGAATACCCGTAATTGCACCATACGTTTACGTAGTTTTCGACGTAAGGCGCGGCGTTTTGCATGTAAACGCCCAGACTTTTTGCTATATCCAGCGTCAAAGAATAGACGGAATTTCTGTTTTTGCAATAATCTTCTATCTCTTTTACGTCGAATTTTTTGTTTTTGTAAAGCTCTTCAAGCGCGCCGTCAAGTTTTTCGGGCGCTTTTGCTTTGAAGTTCTTCGCCGCAGCTATTATCGCGCCTTCGTCGAAGCCCAGCTCGGCAGTCCATTTTTTATACAGTTTGTCGTCGTCGATATCGGGCTGACGCTTTATGCCCGCGGCATTGTAAATTCTTATAAGCGCAGGGGTGGAAGAGGTGTAGGCGGAAAGCTTTTCGTCCACTTTTTTCGCCGTAGTCGCGCCTTCATCGGCAAAACTCTTTGCAACTTTTTTTATATATTGAAAGCGTATATTGTCGCCGTGCAGGTTTACGCAATAGCTGATTATCATCAACAGCGCGTTCTGTTCAAAGCCGTACTCCTCCAAAAGAATAAAATATTCCCTGAATTCGTTTGTGGAAATCATTCTTCCGCTTAAAATCTGCTGAACGGACTTTGAAAAATCCGAATATTTTTCGGGCTTGAACTTTTTGGGCGTTCCGTAGACGTTGCCGCAGTCCAGAATTTTTACCTCGAAGGGCGAAAGCGATATTATAGAAACAAGCTCGAATTCTTCAAGATATTGGAAGTATCCGCGCGCCTGTTCTTCGTCTATATTAAGGCTTGCCGCAAGGTCGGCAAGAGTATATGAAGCGCCGTTCTGATATATGTAAAGCGTATATATGTACACTTTTACAGCCATGGGTTCAAGCACGGGCAGATATTTGGTTATAAACTTGTTTTCGACGTCCGTAAAGGACTTTTTTGCAATCTCCTCGTCAACTGATACGAACGGCATTTTTATTTCCTCATATTTCGCTTGATTTATTTATTAAAAAGGTCTATAATGAATAAACCCGAAAGCGGGCATCGTTATGATTTACATTATAAGCCCGACGGACGAAAAAATCAACAGCTTAAAGCCCGAATTAAAGGGAAATAATTATGAAAATTGCGCATATCTCCGATCTGCAT
>CAZQNK010000052.1:0-7464 GCA_964594955.1 uncultured Clostridia bacterium
AAGCCCGAATTAAAGGGAAATAATTATGAAAATTGCGCATATCTCCGATCTGCATATCGGTAAAAAGTTAATGGGAAGGGACCGTTACGGCGAATACCGCGCCGTTCTTTCCGAATTTACGCAGATATGCGCGGAAGAGGGAGTTGAACTTGCCCTTATCGCGGGCGACGTGTTCGACACGTACACCCCGTCTGCGGAGTCGGAGGAAGTTTTTTACAGCGCAATGAAAGAGCTTGCCGCAAATTGCGCGGTGCTCATAATCAGCGGCAACCACGACGACTACGTGCGCCTTACGGCGGCGGCTTCGCTCGCAGAAGAACTGAATATATACATCGTGGGCAACAATCTGCAAAAAATCAACTGCGTAAAACGCGGAAAAGCTTATCCCGTCGCCTCTGACGGCGGCTGGGTGATTTTCGGCAACGATAAGGGCGAGCGCGTCTATATAAATACCCTGCCCTATCCCAACGAGGCGCGTTTTAAAGAGGGCAGGTCGGACGAAAGTTTTGAAGAGAAGATGACCCGTTGGATTGAATACGGTCAGCGCGGCAATTCCGAAAAACTTCCTTCCATATTTCTTTCGCATATATTCGTCGCGGGCGGAACCGTTTCGGACAGCGAAAGGGAGATAGACCTCGGCGGCGCGCGCGCCGTTCCCTTAAAGCTTCTGCCGGAGTGCGACTATTGCGCCCTCGGACATTTACATAAGCGCCAGCGCCTCGGAAAAAACGTCTTTTATTGCGGCGCGCCCATGCAGTTTACTTTCGACGAGGCGGGCGCAGAAAAAAGCGTCAACGTCTTTGACCTTACAAATGCGGGCGTAAGTAATTTCAGACAGATAGAAATAAAAAACTTTACAAAATTAATACGGTTGCAGGCAAACGGCGCGGAGGACGGGATAAAACTGTTAAAAGCCAATCCCGATTGCTTTGCGGAACTTACGTTAAATCTTAACGCCCCGCTCACTGCGGCGCAGAATACCGCCCTGCACGAGTGTGAAAATCTTATATCCCTCCGCGCGGATGTCGCCGCAGGGGAAGACGGAGCCGCCGTAATATCCAATAAGGATAAAAGTTCATCACAACTTTTTACCGATTATTATAAACTGCGTTACGGCGCGGACGCGCCAGCGGAACTTTTGGAGCTGTTTCTGTCGCTGACGGAGGAAGAATGAAACCTTTAAGATTGGAATTCAGCGGAATAAACAGCTTTTCCGAGCATACAATAATAGACTTTGAGGCTTTGACGAAGGGCGGGCTTTTCGGTATATTCGGCGATACGGGCAGCGGCAAAAGTACCATTCTGGACTGTATAAATTTTGCGCTTTTCGGCGACGTGGAGCGCAGTAAGGGCAAGACGGATATAATAAATTACCGTTCGGACGCCGCGCAGGTCAAGTTCGTTTTCGACATTCTTTCTGACGGAAAACGCAAAACGTACACGGTAGAGCGCATAATCAAAAAGGACAAAAACGGCACGCACAAGGCTATGCTTTACGAGCGCGACGGCGGGGAGGAAGTCTGCATCGCGGATAAGGCGTCCGCCGTGGAAAAGAAAATCGTGGAAATTCTCGGCGTGGACGCGGAGGACTTCCGCAAGTGCATTGCGCTTCCGCAGGGCGAATTTTCGCAGTTTGTAAAGTCCGTCCCGTCCGAAAGATTGGCGCTTATAGAAAGGCTTTTCAATCTTTCCCGTTACGGCGACAGGCTCAAAGAAAAACTTTCCGAGCGTCAGAACGCTGCCGAGGGTGAATTTCAGCTTATTACGGGCAAAATGACCGCTTATGAGGACGTCACCGAAGAGAACCTTTTAAAGGCGCAAAAGGACATAAAAGACGCCTGTATTGAGCTAAAACGGCTTAAAAAGACGCTGAAAACCCAAACCGACGAATATGACGGGTTAAAAACTCTTTCGGAAAAGCGCGCGGAGCTTCAAACCGCAAAACAAACTTTGGAAAAATTGGAAAGCGCCCGCCCGCAGATGGAAGAATTGCGGCGCGACCTTACAGCCCTTCCCAAGTGCAGGGAGGTAGCCGCAACGCTTTCCGAACTCGCTAAAAAGCAGACCGATTTGCAAAAATTCCAATCGGATATACTTGATATTGAAAAGCGCGCGCAACTTGAAAGCGCGAAGATTGCCGATACTGAAAGGGAGCTTTCTTCAACCGATTTCGACGGCGAAATAGACAGGCTTACAAAGCTGTCGGCGGCATATGAAACCTGTTCGGGCAAGCCCGAAAAATTAAAAGAACTTTCGCAAAAGCTTGAAAAAAAGCGTTCTGAATTCCGCGCGGAGGAAACCGCTCTCGCGGAACTTGATAAAAAGCGTATCCGTCTTGAAAAATCCGTGGCAGACGCGGAAGAGGCGCTGAACGGTTCGGATTACGGAAAAACAGAACAGCTTTTAAACTTTAATTTGAAGGGCGCGGTACTCCGCGGGGAATATGCGGACTTGCTCGGCTATTTTTCGCGTTTCCGCAGCGATATACGCGTTTTCGAGGACGATAGCGTTTTTTATTCGTTTGTCAGCGGAAATCTTGACGAACAGATAAAAATTTATAAACAAAAACTTACGGACCTCAAAGACGTCGGCACGGAGGACTTAACTGCGCGGCTTAAAGCTTTACGGACCGCGCGGGAGAAGCGTGAAGGGCTTATCTCCGACCTCAACGCAAAAAAGCAAGAGCTTACGTCGGCTTTGGCGGAAATTCAGGTGAAACGCGCAGAGCTGAAAAGAATACAGGATGAAGGCGCGGATCTCCGCGCCCGTGCGGACGAAATAAAGGGAGAGCTGAACAAGGTTTTCGGCGGGGATGTAACCGACTATTCCGCCCGCACGGAGCAAAACGCCCGCGCACTCAAAGATTTAAAATACCGCAAAAATATTCTCTCCGACAAATTGAAAATTGCGCAAAATTGCCTGTCCGATCTTAACGGCGAGCTTAAAAAGCTTGAAGCTTTGAAGAACTCGGCGTGCGAAGAGATTAAAAAACTCGGGCAAAGGGCCGAAAGGGACGCGGAACTTTCGGGCATGGGCAGCAAGGAAAAATGTATTGCCCTTGCCGCGGAATTCGGGGATTTGCCTGACGCCCGCCAATCGCTTGAAAATTATGATAAAACCGTAGCCGCCAATACGGAGAGGATAAATACCCTTTCTTTGGTTGAAGGAATTGACGGCGCCACGCGCGAGGCGGTTAAAGCCGCGCACGATACGCTTTCGCTTACGCAGACCTCCGCCGAAGCTCTTTCCGGCAGGATAGCCGTAATGGAGAGGGGCGCGGAAACGCTTAAAGAAAACCTTGCAAAAAAGGCGGAATTGAAAAAACAGCTTGATGTATGCGCAAAAGAACGCAACCTTATCTTCCAGCTTAAAGAGGTAATACGGGGCAATAAATTTCTTGAATTCATTGCAAACGAATATCTTTGCGATATATCTTCTTTGGCTTCATCCACGCTTTTAAAACTTACCGACGGCAGATATTTTCTTGCCTATAAGGACAATAATTTTAACGTGGGCGACAATTTCGACTGCGGAAATCTCCGCGGCGTAAATACTCTGTCCGGCGGCGAAACTTTCCTCGTTTCCCTGTCGCTCGCGCTTGCGCTGTCGCAGACAATCTGCTCAAAATCGCGCAAAAATATTGAATTTTTCTTTCTCGACGAAGGCTTCGGAACTCTTGACAGTACCCTTGTAGATACAGTCATGAGCGCGCTTGAAAAGCTGAAAAGCGCTGATTTCACTATCGGGGTAATCAGCCACGTCGAGGAGCTGAAACACAGAATAGATAACAAGATAACAGTCATAAAAGCAACCGAAAGCCGCGGCTCTACCGTGCGTTTAAGTTGCTGAAAGGAGGCGATGTTTTGTCAAACATTTTAACGCCCAATGCAATGTGGGGCGCTTTCGACGATTCTTCCCAAATAAATCCGCAGACTCTTTCCTCTTTTGAAGAGGACGGAACGGTTTTCGAATGCGTTGCGTTCGACGGCCGCGATACGGGTGCGGGCAGGGTGCGTATTTACGCCGAACTTGCGTACAGTGCTTCGGAACCGCAGTCGGAAACAGTGCTCATTCTGCCGGATAGCTGCGAAACCGTGGACAGGGAGCTTTTGAAATTCTTTGTCGGGCACGGTTATTCCGCAATGATGGTCGATTTGCGCGGAGAATGGGAGGGCGCGGAAAATTACACCCGCTATCCCGAAAACGTTTCTTATGCAAATCTTAAATATTGCGGCAGAACAAAGGATTACGTTGACGACAGCGCCGATAAAACCTGTTGGTATGAATGGGTGGCGGTCGGCGTTTTCGCCCGCAAATATATTGCGGAACGCACCAATACCGAAAATATTGCTCTTATAGGTCTGCGCGACGGAGGAGAGGTAGCCTGGAAGCTTGCTTCCATCCGTAAATTTCTCTGCCTTGTTCCCGTAAGTTCGGCGGGTTGGAAGGCTTATGCGGGAATAAGCAAGTATACCGCCGAGGAACCGCAGATGGATGAAGAACGCTACCGCTTCATCGCGGGCATAGACTCGCAGGCGTACGCGGCGGGGGTAAAATGCCCCGTGTTTATGCTGTGTTCGGTGAACGACGAACGCTTTGATTACGACCGTGCCCACGATACCTTTTCACGCATCAATCCCGAATACATCTACGACAGCGTTACGGCGTATTCGATGAACGGCAACTCCTATATCGCGTCCGACTGTATAGACGATTTATGGATGTTCCTGAATAAATATCTGAAAAGGCGGCATGTGTTCCTGCCCAAGCCCGCTTCCGTTTCGGTCACCGCAGACGAAAACGAAAATCTCATTGCAGCCGTAAGCTTTGACGAGGCGGGCATTGCCGAAGATTTTGCCGTATATCTTGCGGAGGACTGCGTGGATTCGGCGCTCCGTGAATGGACTCCCTGCAAAAACGCTTCGGGTAAAAAGAATGCTTTTCTGCTTGATATTTACGAAAAGACTTCTACCGTGTTCGTGCTTGCAAGCGTAAAGTATACCAACGGTTTCACGGCTTGGTCAAAAATCGTGGTAAAGAAGATAAGCGGCAGGTTCAGGAATATGCAGCCGAAAAGCGCCATAATGTATTCCGACAGGTACGGCACGGACGGCTTTTCCGTGGCCAATCGCGCGCACGCGCTCGGCGGCATAATTCTTATTGATAAGGACAGCCGTCCCGAACTCGTGGAAAAGAACGGCGTTCGCGGCGTTTATGCCGAGGGCGGTATTTCAACTTGCAGAATGAACGATCCCCGTTACTCCCCCTCAGAAGGCAGCGTGCTGAAATTAGACGTGTTCTGTGACAACGATTGCGAATTCAATCTTACGCTCGGCAATCTGTCGACGGGCGAAAAATACGTCTATACGGTCTGGGTAGTGGGCGGCGTCTGGCAGACCGTAATTGCGGAAAGCAAGAATTTCAAAACGCAGAACGGAATATCCCTGCAGGATTTTTCGGGTCAGCTTAGGCTTAATTTAAACTGCGGCACGGGTTATGCCGTAAATAACGTGATGTGGCTGTGAATACCTTAAGAGAAAATTTGTATGCCCCCCGAAAAGAGAGGTCGGCAGTCAATTTAATACTGAACGTACTTATAATTTTAGCGATTATATTTCTTGTAATTGAAATTATAATTTCCACGTTTTTTGACGGAATTTACATTGTCGGCACTTCCATGTCGCCCACTCTGAACGGCGGTGACTATATATATGTCAACCCCTACGCCAAGCCAGATTACGGTGATATCGTTGTCGTTTATAACGATAAATCCAATAAAACCGAGGGTTACAATATAATAAAACGCGTGGTTGCCTTAGGCGGAGATACAGTAAAAATCGAGGGCGGCGTTTTGTATGTGATGTATGCAGGCGACGAGGACTTTACGGAATTGCATGAAAGTTACGTTGCGGCGGAAAATAATACCTCGCCGGACAATGATTTTTCCGCTCATACCGTTGCGGAAGGCTGTATGTTCCTTTTGGGCGATAACAGAAACGTAAGCGCAGACAGCAGGAAATACGGCGATTTTCCACTTGATAACCTTGTCGGGGTTATGGCGGGTTGGTCGTACGATCTCAGATGGATTATAACGCCCTTTTATACGTTCTTTTATTTCACTTTGCCCGAAGTATTCGGCATATCTTAGCGATAGGGCAAAATACCCGATAATTCGACTTTCAAACAATTGAAAAAACTCATTTGATTTGATATAATCATAAAAAATATAAAAACTGTATACGGAGAAAATTATGCGTGCGGTAGTAACTGTCGTCGGTAAGGACAAAACGGGCATCATAGCAAAAGTAAGCGCCTTTCTTGCAGAGCGCGAAGTAAATATTCTTGATATAAGTCAGACTATTTTAGAGGATTACTTTGCAATGATAATGCTTGTGGATATTTCAAAATCCAATATATCGCTCGCTTCGCTTTCGGCTGAATGTGCCGAAATGGGCAAAAAGATAGGTATGTCCGTACATGTCCAGCATGAAGAAATTTTTAACGCCATGCACACCGTCTGAGGTTTTAAATGTTCAGCACTAACGAAGTATTGGAAACTATAAATATGATTGAGAGGGAGCACCTCGACATCAGAACGGTAACTATGGGCATATCGCTTCTGCCCTGTATACGCGGCACGGCGGAAGAAACGGCTCAGACCGTATACGATACGGTCTGCAAAAAAGCCGAAAACATCGTAAAGGTTACCGAAGAGCTTTCACGCGAATACGGTATTCCCATAGTAAACAAGCGCGTTTCCGTTACCCCCGCAAGTTTGATATGCGCGCCTTTTGCGCATAAATCTTATCTCATAGGCAAGGCTTTGGATAACGCCGCAAAAATTGTCGGGGTGGATTTTCTCGGCGGCTATTCCGCGCTTGTCCACAAGGGCATGGCGGATTATGAAAGGGAGTTCATTTTAAGCATACCCCGCGTCCTTGCGGAAACGGACAGGCTGTGTTCGTCCGTCAACGTAGGTTCTTCCAAATCGGGTATAAATATGGACGCCGTCCGTCTTATGGGCGAAATTGTCAAACAGACGGCGGAATTGACGGCGGAACGCGACGGCTTCGGCTGCGCTAAATTGGTTGTGTTCTGCAATGCGGTTGAGGATAATCCCTTTATGGCGGGCGCCTTCCACGGCGTCGGGGAAGGCGGAACGGTGATAAACGTGGGCGTTTCCGGCCCCGGCGTTGTTGAAAGCGCGGTAAAAAGCGCGCCTGACGCGGATTTGGGCGAACTTGCGGAAGTCGTCAAAAAAACGGCTTTCAAAATCACCCGTGCTGGGCAGCTCGTCGCAAAGGAAGCGGCAAAAAGACTCAACGCGGAATTCGGCATTGTGGATCTGTCGCTTGCTCCCACGCCCGCGCGCGGCGATTCCGTGGCCGCTATTTTAGAGCAGTTCGGGTTGGAAAGCGTAGGTACCCACGGCACTACCGCCTGCCTTGCCATGCTCAACGACGC
>CAZQNK010000053.1:0-7408 GCA_964594955.1 uncultured Clostridia bacterium
ACCGCGGACCGATCGGTTATGAGCCGACTGCTCTAACCAACTGAGCTAAAGGCCCCTGCATAAGTTGCGCTTCACGCACAACGCCTAAATATAATAATATAAGCGAATTTTTTTGTCAAGCATTTTCCAACTTGTTTTTATATAATTTTTCTTAATTTTTACCGTTTTTATTTCTTCAATATGGAAATAATCTACCGTGGAGGAAGTATGTACGGATGTTCAATATGGAAAGGCTTTGAAAGGCGTTTTCCCGAGCTCAAAGGCGACATAGAGCGCGATATTGTTATAGTCGGCGGAGGCATAGCGGGCTATCTGACTGCCTTCAAGCTATCCGAAACGGGAGCATGCGTGACGCTTATAGAAGCCGACAGGCTGTTTTGCGGCACAACGGGCAACACCACGGCAAAAATAACATGCAACCAGGGCGACATATATTGCGATCTTGAACGCCGCTACGGCAAGGGCATGGCGGCGCTTTATTACAGCGCACAGACATCTGCAATGCGCGAATATGCGGAGATTATCCGAAAATATTCCATTGAATGCGGTTTTACCGAAATTGACAGCTTTATATATTCGCGGACAAGCCGCAGAAAGCTTGAAAAGACCTGCGCTATATTAAACGGCTTCGGAGCCGAATGTGAAATAACGAACAGAACAGCGCCAATAAAAGCGATATGCGCGCTTAAAATGCGCGGGCAGTACGTCTTTGACCCTCTCCGCTTTTTAACCTCTCTGCCGCGGAATTTTGAAATTTACGAAAACACCCGCGCCATAGACATAGACGCGAAAACCAAAATAATTTCTACGCAAAACGGAAGAATAAAAGCCAAAACGATAATAGTTGCCACGCACTTTCCCGTAATCAATGCGTACGGAGCGTACTACCTGAAACTCAGGCAATCCGCCTCCTATACCGTTGCGCTTGCAGACATTCGCCTGAACGCCATGTATCTTGACGAGCGCGGCGACGGACTTTCACTTCGTCCGTTTGAAGGCGGGATAACCCTGGGCGGATTTGACCACCGCACGGGCAGAATGAAAGACGCGAAAATTTTTGAAAGGCTTGAAGGGCGCGCAAACGAGCTGTTTGGACGTTCCGACGTTATATGCCGTTGGAACGCCGAGGACGTAATGACCTTCGACGGCGTGCCGATGGCGGGAAGATATTCGAAAAAAACTGACGGCGTTTACGTTGTGACGGGCTTTAACAAATGGGGCATGACGAACGCCATGGCTTGCGCGGGAGTTTTGCGCGATTTGATTTTGGGCAGGGAAAATGCCTATACGGATTTATTTTCTCCGCAGAGGCGTATTAAAAAATGTAAAGGAGCATTTATTACAAACGCTTTTGTAAACGTTGCGCACATTGCGCTTGGATACCTGCGCGCCACCGTTAAAACCGCTTCGGATTTGCCGAAGGGCTACGGCGATATTGTCTGGTACAAGGGAAAACGGCGCGCCGTTTACCGCGACGGGGACGGAAGTATTTATGCTATCGGGCGTATGTGTCCGCATATGCACTGCGAGCTGAAATGGAACGCCAACACGCGCACCTGGGACTGCCCCTGCCACGGTTCACGGTTTGATAAAGAAGGCAATATAATTTCAGAACCGACAACAAAGAGCGCAAAATGCGATTGGGGAAAAGTTAATTAACTTGAATACGCCGCCGACGGCTCAAAATCCGTCGGCGGCGTTATATTATTTGCAATACTTCTTTTCAATATCGGTTATCTTGTTTACGCGGCGTTCATGCCTGCCGCCCTCAAATTCGGTTTTAAGAAAAATTTCAACTATTTTAAGGGCGTAGCCCGTTCCGACCACCTTTTCGCCCAAAGCCAGCATATTTGAATCGTTGTGAAGGCGGGTAAATTCTGCGCAATAGGTATCGTGACAGTGCGCGCAACGTACGCCGGGTACCTTGTTTGCAACGATTGAAACGCCTATACCCGTTGAACACACGACTATTCCGCGCTGACATTCCCCGCTTGCCACCGCCTCCGCCGCAGGCAACGCATGGTCGGGATAATCGCAACTTTCAGGCGTATTGCAACCGAAATCCTTTACGTCATAACCGTTTTCAATAAGGTATTTTTTTATTTCGTTTTTGAGGTTGAGTCCGCCGTGGTCGCATGCAATTGCAATTTTCATTTTATTCTCCTTTATATGTAAGTATGATTTTTTCGATTATTTTATCGCAGGCGCAGGCGATTGCGTCGCGCGTCGCCCTGTAAACTTCAATTCCGCAACCGTACGGGTCGGGAACGTCAAAGCCGCAGATATCCCTTATGCAGACGACGTTTCCGCAACTTTCCAATATCTGTTTTTGGGAATAGGTCATACATATCACTATATAACTGCCCTCAATCCTCTTTTGCGTAAGCTGTTTAGGCGTGAACTTATCAGCCGTAACGCCTATTTCCGCAAGCGCGGCTTTGCTGTTGGGGCTGAGAGAACCGCCCACCTCCGCACGTATTCCGCAGGAGGCGGTATCCCACCACTTGATTTTTGCAGACTTAATCTTATGGCGGAGAATTGCTTCCGCCATGGGGCTGCGGCAAGTGTTGCCCGTGCAAACGAACAGCACCTTCTTTCTTTTATTCTTTGGCTTTTGGCTATTTTTGGTTTTATCAGCTTTCATATTTACTTCCGCACGCTTTTTCAAGCCTGTTCATAACGCCCGTCATAACCCCGCCGCGCTCTTTGGGAGCCACAACGATGAGAAGTTCGGCAATATCTTCGGCTTCGCGCAGTTTTAAATACAGATTTTTAGCAATTTCTTCACCGCTTGCACCGAGGTCGAGGACTTCGGCGTCATTAAAACGGGCAATGACGGAGCTCTCGCTTAAAATAACGGCCTTTACTCCCGCTGCGATTGCGCTTTGATATGCGGCGCGCGCCTTTCCAACGTCGTTTGCGCCGAAAAGCAGGGTTCTGCAACGGGGCGAATAATGCTTATACTTCATGCCGGGCGAACGGGCGGGTTCACCGCTTTTCATGACGTAAACGCCGCAATCCCCCGCCACCTCCGCAATCATTTCGCGCGTGACAAGTCCGCTTCTCAGCACAACGGGAATATCGCCCGTACAGTCTAAAACGGTGCTTTCTATGCCACCGCTGCACGGCCCGCCGTCTAAAATCAAGGGGATTTTGCCCTTTAAATCGCCGTAAACGTGCCGAGCCGCGGTGGGGCTGACGTGTTTCGAAACGTTTGCGGACGGCGCCGCTATCGGCAAATCCAAATATCTTAAAAATTCCCGTGCGCCCGCATGCGAGGGTATCCTCACCGCCAAAGTATCCAAACCGCAGGAAACGGCGGGACTTACTTTGCCCTTGCTTTTATAAACCATGGTAAGCGGCCCGGGAAGAAATTTTTCCGCAAGCGCCTTTGCATAGTCGGGAACGTCATCCACTAAGGCGGAAATATCGTAATGCTCATGGACGTGGACTATAAGCGGGTTGTCGTTGGGGCGTCCTTTGATTTTGAAAATGTTTTCCACAGCGGCGGTATTAAAGGCGTTTGCGCCCAAGCCGTAGACCGTTTCCGTGGGAAAAGCGACGGCGCCGCCTTCATCTATAATGCGTTTTGCAAGCGCAAGGGAGCGCCCGTCAATTGCAAGTATATCGGTATTCATATATTAAAGAGGAAGTCCTTCGGGCGGAACGTCGCCGTCGTCGGGCAAAGGCGGAAGTTCGCCCGCGTCCTCTGCGGCGGCGGCTTCCTGACGGGGACGCGCAAGGCTTTCGGCGCGCGCCTCCATATCTGCGTTTCTTTCGGGATTGACGAACTTGGTCAGCTCTCCGCGGAACCTCAAAGGTATTCTGCCCGTTTCGCCGTTTCTGTGCTTGGCTATGATAAGTTCTGCCGAGCCCTTTACTATGTGCTTTTTTTCGATTTCTTCGGCGGTAGCCGTAACGTCGGGACGGTTTATGAACATTACGATATCCGCGTCCTGCTCTATCGCGCCCGATTCACGGAGATCGGAAATCTGGGGTTCGCCCGTCTGAATACGCCTTAACTGTGACAGAGCCATGACGGGAACGTTCAGCTCCTTTGCCATTATTTTAAGATCGCGTGTGATTGAAGCGACTTCCTGCACCCTGTTTTCCTCGTTCCTTCTTCCGCTTGACATAAGCTGGATATAGTCTATCATTACTATGTCAAGCCTGCCGCCGTTTCTCGATTTTATCCTACGGCATTTTGAAAGTATTTCGGCAGGGGTCACGCGCGAAGAATCGTCTATGCTTATTCTGCATGAGCGCAACCGCTCGCTTGCCTTTGCAAGTCTTTTCCAATCGGAATCATCCAATTTGCCCGACAGCGCGTCCGACATGCTCACGCCCGCATTGGAGCACAGAAGCCTTTGGATTATCTGGATTTCAGGCATTTCCAATGAGAACACGGCGCACACATACCCCGAAATTGCGGCGTGTTCTATAATATTCATGGCCAGCGAAGTTTTACCCATACCCGGACGGGCGGCAATGACGATAAGGTCGGACTTCTGCAAACCGTTGGTAAGCTTGTCAAGCCCCGTAAAGCCCGTGGGAATACCGCGGAAAGCATCTTTATTTTCAGACAGCATCTGGAATTTTTCAAGAACGTTATCAATGCCGTCGCTTTCGCGTATATCCTTTACGGACGACGAATCGTTGACGCGGGAAACGTCATAAATTTTGGCTTCGGCAAACTGCACGCTTTTTATGCTGTCGTCGCTGGAACGGGAAAATTCCGCAATATCGCGCGCGGCACGAATGAGCTTTCTGTTCACGCTGTCACGCTTGACTATTTCAAGATAGTGCTTGTAATTTGCAGCCGAGGGCGTGGTTTGCACAAGTTCCGTAAGATAGGACAGCCCGCCCGACTTTTCAAGATTGCCGTCATATTCCAACCTGTCGGAAAGCGTGACTATATCAAGGGGTTTGCGGTCTGCAAACACCATTTTTACGGCGGACAGGATTAATTGATGGGATTCATGGTAAAAATCCGAGCCGTCAAGCACGTCCAGAACTTCTGCAAGTATATCGTTGTCGATAAGCATACAACCCAAAAGCGCCTGTTCGGCGTCCAGATTGTGGGGCATCACGTTATTGTTTTCAGCCATAGTAAAACCGTTAATTTATTGATTTTGGAGTTAAACGCCCATAAGTTTTTCAAATTCCGTTAAGGTATCCTCAAACTCTTTGGTCGCAATTTTGAAGGGTTCTTCCGTGGATAAATCCACGCCTGCAAGTTTTAAAAGCGAAACGGGATCCGAAGACGAGCCCGAAGAAAGAAATTTAAAATAGTCCCTTACGGCGGCATCGCCCACGGTCAGGATGCGGTTTGCAATATTAATTGCGGCCGTAAAACCCGTTGCGTACTTGTATACATAGAACGCCGAATAGAAATGAGGTATTCTTGCCCATTCGCAGGAGATATTATAATCGTGCTCGATGGCGTTACCGTAATATTTCTTGCCGATTTCGGCATACAGAGTGCAGAGGCTGTCCCTTGTGAGAGGTTCTCCCCTCTCCGCCCTTGTATGGGCTTCGTATTCAAATTCCGCAAACATAGTCTGCCTGTAAAGGGTTGCCCGCATGGAATCGAGGTGGTAATTCAGCAGATATTTTTTAAGTTCGGCATCCTTCGTTTCGGACAGCATATATTTGAGGAGCAACACCTCGTTGACGGTACTTGCGACTTCCGCAACGAAGATTTTATAATTGCTCTTTGCCCAGGGCTGGTTTGCGCTTGAAAAATAGGTATGAAGGGCGTGCCCCATTTCATGGGCTATCGTAAACACGTCGAACAGGGTGGGTTGGTAATTCATCAAAACGTATGGATGTATTCCCTTACAGCCTATACTGTAAGCCCCGCTGCGCTTGCCCTCCGTTTCCTCAACGTCTATCCAACGCTCTTCATAGCCCTTTTTCAGGAGCGCCTGATAGTCCTTTCCGAGGGGCGCAAGCCCCTTTATGACATAGGCAAAAGCTTCGTCGTAGTCGAGCTTTACTTCCACGCCCTTGACGAGGGGTGCGTATACGTCGTAAAAATACAGTTTGTCATAGCCCAATATCTTTTTTCTGTCGGCAATATATCTGTGCATCGAGGGAAGCGAACTGTCTACGGCTGAAATAAGATTATCATAGACCGCCCTGTCCACGTCCTCGGCAAAGAGCGCGTGTTCGAGGCAGGAATCGTATTTATATGCCTTGCTGAAAAACACGTCCGTTTTTACGTTGCCGTAATAAACCGAAGTTATCGTGTTTAAAAGGGATATATATGCCGCGTAATACTTGTCGTAAGCTTCTTTGCGCTTTGCCCTGTCATCCGAGCGGAGCGCAATTCCGTACATGCCGTGGGTGAGCTTTACAGTCTTGCCCTCCCACTCTATATCGGCAAGCGGAAGGTCAACGTTATCTATCATGCCGAAAGTTTCGCGGAAAGTATCGAAAACTTCGCCCGCCATGCCGATAAGTTTTTCTTCCTGTTCGGATATGGCATGCGGACGGCTTTTCAAGATAAGCCGCAATTGATAGTCATAGTCCGAAAAATCCTCGTCCGCAATAAGCGATTCAAGATAAGCCTCGTCCAGCTTGGCCATTTCGGGTTCGAAAAAGGCGGTTTCTACCGAATATTTTGAAAACAGTCCGCCCATTCTTGCATCGAATGCGGTATATTTGGGATCGGATGAATCTTCGTCATGGCGCATGTGCGCATATATGCCCAATTTTTCAAGGAGTTGAACGGTTTCATCGTTATATTTCAACATTTTCAAAAGCGTTTCCCTGTCGGAGAGCCTGCCCGCAAAAGCAGAAAAGTCAAGCATGCTTTCGGCTTTTTTAAAATCGCTCTCCCACTCCCCGTCATCGGGATAGATATCCTCTATGCGCCATTTGCGGCTTAATTGAACTTCTTCTCTTTTCATTTAAATACCCTTTATATTTCAGTTTTTATTTGAATGTACGGGCGCGGGAATAAGACCGCCCCTTGAAATAAATTTTTCCGAGCTTTCTTTATGGACGGGGATTACGGGCGCGCGGCCGAGAAGTCCGCCGAAGTTCACCTCATCCCCCACTCCCTTATCAGGTGCGGGGATCACCCTTACCGCCGTGGTTTTGTTATTTATCATGCCGATAGCCGCCTCATCCGCAATGATTGCGCTTATCGTCGAAGCGGGCGTATCGCCCGGAACGGCTATCATATCCAGCCCCACCGAACAGACGGCAGTCATTGCCTCCAACTTGTCGAGGCAGAGCGAACCGCGTTCCGCGGCTTCTATCATGCCGATATCCTCCGAAACGGGTATGAACGCGCCCGAAAGCCCGCCCACGCGCGAGCTTGCCATAATTCCGCCCTTTTTAACTGCGTCGTTGAGCATGGCAAGGCAGGCGGTAGTGCCGTGGGTACCTACGCTTTCCA
>CAZQNK010000054.1:0-6836 GCA_964594955.1 uncultured Clostridia bacterium
GTAAAAAAGCAAATTTTAGGAAGATAAAATTATAAGCTACTTAGTATGCCGTATGGACAAATACAAACGCACCGATAGCCGAAGTGTCTTTATTTTAAAACGTTGTTTAAAAATAGTTTAAAATTTTGCGCGCGTGTCAATCATTTATGCGGAGGTGAAAAATATGCAGGATATTACGTCTAAGGAATTGGAACTGATCTCGGACGCATTGACGTACGAGGGGCTTATTTGCAAAAAGGCGCGCGCCTATTCAAAGACCCTGACGGATACCGACCTTGCGCAATGTATGGCTACAATTGCCGACGCGCATGAACAGCGGTACAACGCACTTTTGGGTATAATCGGCGGGTAGCAGGCTCAATAGCGGCAGAACAAAAAACATTTTTTTTGCAGGAGGTTTAATTAAAAATGAAACTTACAAAAAGCGATTGCACTTTGTGTGAAAAGGACGCTTTGCAGGATATGCTCGAATCCGAAAAACAGCTCATGTCGCTGTACACCACGGCGCTGTTCGAGGGCAGCACAAAATCGATCAGAAAGAACTTTTCAACCAACCTGATGGGCGTTGCCGAGGATCAGTATTGTCTGTTCAACCAGATGAGCACGCGCGGGTATTATGAACCTAAGCCTGCCAACAAGAACCTGATAGACGAGGCGAACGCCACATATAAAAAACAGAAAAGCCAACTTAAAGCAAATTGCTGAAAAAATTCGGCGCCGCGCGGAATTCCGCGCGGCGCATTTTTATACATTCCCCGCAATCGCTTGCAAAGCCGTCCGTTTAGTGGTAAAATTAAAGTACTATGAAATTTACCGAACTTACAGTACATACGACAAGCGAGGCAAGCGAACTTATCGCCGATATTTTTTGGCGCTATACAAATTACGGCGTCGCCATTTCCGACGTAAAAGACGTAATAGCCTTGCAGAAAAATAAAGTCATGTATTGGGATTACATCGACGATTCTCTTACAAAGGATTCGGGCGAAGCCCTTGTGAAAGCTTTCGTTCCCGTTGACGAGTGCGCCTCTACTCTGCCGCTTATACGCAGGGACTTTGAAGAGCTTGCGGATAACTGCCGCGGAATAATTCCGCTCGGAAGCATGGAATGTACCCGCAGGGAGGTGGAGGGCGACGACTGGATTGAAATATGGAAGACCCATTTCCGCCCCATACATTTCGGCAGAATCGTAGTCGTGCCCGAGTGGATCGATTATCATCAAGAGGACGGGGAAGAGCAAGTACGCCTCGATTCCAACATGGCTTTCGGCACGGGCGAACACGAAACTACCGCCATGTGCATAGAGCTTTTGCAGGAATACATTACAGAAAACAGCGTCTGTATAGACGTCGGATGCGGCAGCGGTATTCTGGGCATATCGGCTATAAAGCTGGGCGCAAAGCTTGCATATTTGACTGATATCGATTATGTCGCGGTGGAAAGCGCCAGACACAACGCGTTAATAAACGGAGTTTCCCAAAAAGTAGTGGTATCCCACAGCAATCTTTTGGACGACAGCAGTATCAAGGGCGATATAATGCTTGCAAACATCACTGCTGAAATTCTTATCGGGCTTGCCCCTTCCGTTCCAAAAAATCTGAAAGCGGGCGGCAGACTGATTTTAAGCGGCATTATAAAAAGCCGCCTTTTGGCTGTGAAAGAAGCTTTTTCGGCGCAGGGGCTCACCCTCGAAAAGACCGTTGAAAGGGGGGAATGGCTGGCGCTGTCGTTTAAGTTATGAGTACACCCAAAAGGTTTTTTACGCAATCCGTTTCATATCCTGACGTGACGGAAATATTTCTTGAAGGCGAGGAATTTATCCATGCAAAAACCGTTCTCCGCGTTGAGGAGGGAACGGAAATAATTCTTCTCGACGGAAGCGGAAAGGAATATTCGGCAATAGTTACAAAAGTTGAAAAACACCGTTTATCGGCGCATATAACGGGTGTAAACGTCGGCGGGAGAGAGCCGAAAACGGAAATTTACCTCCTTTGCGGCGCTTTGAAGGGCGACAAGACCGAACTTATCGTTCAAAAGGCTACGGAGCTCGGTGTATCCCGCATAGGCGTGTTTTCCTCCGACTACTGTTCGGCTTATATGAATGAAAACAAGTTAGAACGCCTGAACAAAGTCTCGCGTGAGGCGGCCAAACAGTGCCTGCGCTCGCGTGCGCCCGAAGTGGTTTATTTTGACAATCTCAACTCCGCGCTTATGTCAGCGGCAAAATTTAAAAACAAGCTTTTCGCCTGCGAATTCGTGGGCGTTTCGGACAGCGGTGCGGATATAGCCGGAATTTCCGGCTCTACCGCCGTCGTTGTGGGCAGCGAGGGCGGCTTTTCGGAAGCCGAATTGCAAACCGCAAGGCAGGCGGGATTTAAAGCTATAACTCTCGGCAGGCGCATACTGCGCGCCGAAACTGCGGCGATAGCCGTCTGCACGCTCGCCGCGTTCGCCCTCGGAGAACTCAGATGAGGGCGGTGGTTTTCACGCTCGGCTGTAAGGTGAACGAGGTGGAGTCCGCGTCTATAATGGCGGGGCTGGAAAAATCGGGCTGGGAGGTGGACGACAGCCTTTCCTTTGCCGATATATACGTGCTGAACACCTGCGCCGTCACGCGCGAAGCCGAAAAGAAGAGCCGCCAACTTATTGCGCGCGCGCGCAAATTCAATCCCGACGCGCACATATTCGTATGCGGTTGCGCCTCGGAAAAGAACAGGTCGGCATTTGAAGAAAGGGGCGTAACTTTCGTGTGCGGCGCACGCGATAAGGAGGGCGTTCTCAAAGCCGTCGCCGATATTTACGGTTTTTCTTCGGTGGAAAGCGCCTATCCCAAACAGACGAAGACGCGCGCTTTCATAAAGGTTCAGGACGGCTGCAACAACTTTTGTTCTTATTGCATAATTCCCTATCTGCGCGGCAGGGAAAGGTCGCGTTCAATCAAGGATATATGCGGGGAAATCGCCCAATGCGGCTGCCCCGAAGTCGTCTTGAACGGCATAAATCTTTCATCATTCAAAGACGGCGAAAGCGGGCTGGCAGAGCTTATCCAAAGTCTTTCAACCGTTCAAAAGCGCATAAGGCTGGGCTCGCTTGAATGTAACGTGATAGACGATAAATTTCTTTCGGCTCTTTGCGCCCTTCCCGACTTCGCACAGCAATTCCATTTATCCCTGCAAAGCGGCAGCACCGCCGTTTTAAAGTCCATGAACAGACACTACACGCGCGAGGAATATCTTGAAAAATGCGCGCTTATATACAAATATTTCCCTTCCGCGGCAATAACTACCGATATTATAGCGGGATTTCCCACGGAAAGCGGGGAGGATTTCGCCCAAAGTCTATCCATAATTAAAGAAGCCCGTTTTGCCCGCGTTCATGCCTTTGCGTTTTCTCCGAGGGAGGGCACCGCGGCTTATAAGTTGAAGGATTTACCTCCCGATATCAAGAGCGAACGCCTGCACCGCCTGATAGACGCCGCAAGGTCGGCGGAGAGGGAATATATCTCCCGTTTTTTCGGCACAAGAACGGATTTTATTGCCGAAGAGTATGCCGACGGCTTTACCGTCGGTTACACGGGCAACTATATCAAAGTGTACGTGCGGGATAATCTGCCCGCGGGGGTCAAATATACTGTAACTTTAAAGGAACTTTACGGCGATGGAGCAATCGGTATACAGGAACGGCGGCAATGAAAGGTTTGCCGTTCTGCGCGGAAAAATTAAATATTATTTTAAGGAAACTTTCCGTCCGCACTCGCGCGAAGAGTATGCGGAAATCTTTTCTCGCGGCATAGGTTCCGATAGCGGCTATCACGGCAAATATCCGTGGCTGTATATGCGCGCACTTGCGCTGTTTTTCATACTTTTCGGCTTTATAACGCTCGTATACAGGCTTTCGGGCGATTACTTCGATTATCCTACGCTGATACTTTTCGGCGGACTGATGGTAAACGTGCCGCTGCTCGTTTTCTTTTTCGAACTCTACCCCAAGCGCGATATCAGCTTTCTTGCTCTCATATTGGTAATGCTTATCGGCGGAACGGTCTCCGCGGCGATAAGCGGCATAGGATATGAATATATTTACGAAAAACTTTTCGGCTTTGTAAGCTCGGATTGGCTGTCGCTTGTATTCACGGGCGTGTGGGAAGAGTTTGCAAAAGCCGTCCCCGTAATTATAGCCATACTGCTTTTAAAAAAGCGTGAACCGCTTGCCTGCTTCCTCATCGGCGCGGCGGTCGGAACGGGCTTTTCCGTGTATGAGGACATGGGTTATATCTACGGATATTCCCGCACCTGGACTATCGGTTTTATCGATTTCAAATGGGCTGTGCTTTGCGCCGTGGGCAGGGGATTTGCGTGCGTGTGCTCGCACGCGCCCTGGACGGCCGTCATAGGCTGGGCGTTCGGCAGGTTTGAAAAACCCTTTAAAAATTATCGCTTTTACGCAGTGGTTTTGTTTAGCATGTTTCTGCACTATTGGGCGGACGTGCCTTTCTTCTGCGAGGGAGCTGTCTGGTACAGGGGCGGCATAGTTATATGGATTTTCGAAGTCCCCGCAACCGTGCTTGAAATGTTCTTCATGATACGCCGTTCCCGCAGGGAACTTTCAGCGGGAGCGCCTCCCTGTCCTGAAACGGAAAAAGCCGTAAGGGTAAGACTTAAATATTCCCATTCGGCAAATCTTGCGGGAGTCATAACTTGTTGCATTTTAAGCCTTATGGTGTGCATATACTGCGTCATACCTTTCGGCTATGAAAACGTGCGGATAAATTTTCCCGATTCGCAGTCGTTCGTAAATTATATGCAGTGCGGGTACGGTTTAAAATCCGATTGGGGCAGGGCATACGACGAAGAACTTTCGGACTATGCGCAGTTTGTACAGTCGGACGCGGTAAAAAACGCCGTGCAGGAAGTTGCCGAGGGCGATTTTACTTACTTTTACTTTTACGAATTTACCTATGGCGAAACCGCGGAAGATACCGAAAATACCGAAAATGCGGAAGATATCGGCGCAACGGATAACCCTTCGGAGGTTACCATCCAAAAAACGCTTACGAATATCGCCGCCGTGGTAGAAGGCGAGCTGTATTACAGCAATATTTTCATAATTTTTGAAGATTTTTACTATGCGGTAGGCGGAACAACGCCGAACGTCGGCTGGGTGGATCTTTCCCCTTTTCTTGACGGAAATATTGCCGAACCCGATGACCCCGAAACTCCCGAAGAGCCCGAAGAACCCGAGGAGCCAGAGGCGCCCGAAACTCCCGAGGAGCCCGAAGAGTCGCTCGTTCCCATAGAAGTTTTCTGTTTATATTATATCAATTCAGACGAGACGGTCAATTTCGGTTACGACACGGAAGCCCGTGAATTTTTCGTGGTTACCGCCGAAGAAACGTATAAGGGTCTGGCGGGACAAATCGCCGTTTACGTTCTGTCGGCGCTTGTTGCCGTCGGCGGCGCGGGCGCGTTTATAACTTTAAAAATAAAAGCAAGGAGATATAAAAATGCTTGATAATAATTGTCTGTTCTGCAAAATAATTCAGGGCAAAATTCCTTCTTCCAAAGTATATGAAGACGATAAAATGCTCGTATTCAGGGACATCGAACCAAAAGCAAAGGTTCATCTTCTGGCGGTTGCCAAAGACCATTTCAAACTTCTTTCCGAAATGGACGAAGGCAGGGCGGAGCTTGTAAAATACATGCTTGAAAAAATACCCGCCATAGCCGCAGAAAACGGCTGCGAAAAGGGCTACCGCCTCGTCATAAATCAGGGCGAGGACGCGGGGCAGACCGTGTTCCACCTGCATATACACATTTTGGGCGGAGAAACGTTGGGCTGGTAAAATGCGCCCGCCCAATAATAAAAAACGTAACAAAAGGGGGAAACAATGTTATATACCATATCAAATAAATATCTTTCCGTAACCGTCAATTCCGAAGGCGGAAGTATGACTTCCGTCAAATACTTACCGCTTAACGAAGAACGCCAATGGCAGGGCGACGACTTTTGGAAAAGTCAGGACGTAGTCATTTTTCCGATAATAGGTCACGCGGGCGCATACAATGCGCGCGGCGGCACGTTCACGCCCAAATCCCACGGCGTTGCGCGCTATTCAGCCTTTACGCTTGCGGATAAAAGCGGGGAAAGCATAACACTCGCGCTGTCGTCAAACGAAGAAACTTTAAAAACCTATCCTTATGAATTTGATTTTTCCATAACTTATAAACTTATAGAAAAAAGCGTTGAAGTAACTTACTTCGTCCGCTCCAAAGACGGCAAAATACCCTTCTATGTCGGCGGGCACCCCGGTATGAAGGCGCCGCGCGGGGAGGCGGTTATAGAGTTTGAAAACGAGGAAAACCCCGTTCTTTATCCCGTCGACTGCGCGGAGGGGATAGAGGTAAAGGGATTGCGTCGGTTTGTTGCAAACAAGGCGTTCTTTGCGGAGTGTAAAACCTTCCAGCTCGGTTCGCTGTCCGGCGGCGATATCTACGCGTATACGGCGGACGGGTACAGATATACATACAGTTCGGATTGTCCCGTAGTTGCGTTCTGGTCAAACGAGAAGGGCGGCGACTATATCTGTGTGGAACCGTGGTGGGGCATCAACGACTTCCCCTCCGCCCCGCGTGAGATTACTTTGAAACCTTTCATGAATTTTGCGGACAGGGAGGGAAAGACTTTTTCTTACCGCCTTACCGTGGAAAAAATATAGCCGTTGGATAGGGCTTAATTTAATTCAGGATAGGATTTTTCAAAAATTTTTTTCGGTATAAAAGCCGTTTGAAATTTGACTTTTTAAAAAAATTCTGTTATAAAATATATTGCTGCGTGG
>CAZQNK010000055.1:0-6371 GCA_964594955.1 uncultured Clostridia bacterium
GTAAATTATCCCGCATAACCCCTTTCAAATATTTGCAATTTTTATTTATGTCATGTTATAATAATTCCGTTATGCAAAGAACAAAGGTAGCGGAAACGGAGGAATTTTCGCAGGCAAACCAAAAAGTATTGCCCATTAAAAAGGTATGGGTTGATAAAAAGACGGGTTTAAAGGACGCTGCAACCAACGTATTTGTGTTGTTTCAGGGTATGCTTATGATTTCCGCCTACATTTTGCTTGCCGTTATTTTCAGACCTTTTTTCTTTTTATCATTGATTCTTACGGCTGTCATGGGTGTTTGCGTGCTCATATGCGAACAGGATTATCAATGCAAGGCAAGCTGGCTGTTTTTGTTTTTAATTTCCTTCGGGTGCGGATACATAATTTACTTTATGGCGGACAAGCGCGTTTGCTACGGCAACGCATCTTGCAGATTTGCGGAGATCCGTTCCCGCACGGCTCACTATGCACAGTTGCCCGATCTTGAAGGCGCTTCGCCGGCGGTTTCAAACGATTGCCGCTTTATTTACAAAACGGGCGGCTTTTCTACCTATACCGGCACGAAAATGCAATATTTTGCGGACGGGGCTGAGGCGTTCTCTGAAATTTTAAAACGCATTTCTGAGGCGCAGAAGTTTGTGTTCATGGAATATTTCATGGTTTCGGACGGCACTCTTCTTGACGAACTGATAGAAATTTTCCGCGACAGGTGTGCGGCGGGAGTAAACGTAAAACTTTTATACGACGACGTGGGCAGCGCAAAAACTCTTACTGCCGCCACAAAGAAGCGCATAAGGGATACGGGCGCGGAATTTGAAGTGTTCTCTAAGATGTTTTCGCCCGCGCACTTCGGACTCAATTACCGCGACCACAGAAAGATTGTTGTAGTTGACGGAAAAACGGGCTTTGTTGCGGGGTGCAATCTTACCGATAACTGCGTTAACCGCAATGCCATGACGGGTATATGGAAGGACGCAGGCGTCAGAATGGACGGCGCCGCAGTTGACGGACTTTGCCTTTGCTTTATGCGCCAGTGGGAATTTGCCACGCAGCAGAGTCTTGACTTCGGCAAATATCTCAATCTGTGCGATACTTATGAAAGCCAATCTCATGTGGCGCCATATGCGGGCGGGCCCGAACTTGGCGGGGCGCTCTGCCGCGATGTTTATTATAACGTTATTTCAGGCGCAAGGGAAAGACTTTATATAATGTCGCCCTACTTCCTGCCCGACAGCGAAATGTATAAGCAGATTCGCGCAAAGGCTCTCTCGGGCGTAGACGTAAGGCTCGTGCTTCCGTCCGTCCCCGATTATGCTTACATTTACAGAGTTACACGCTCTAATGCCGAAAAGTTGATAAAGTTCGGCGTCAAGGTGTATTATATGGAGGGAGCTTTCGTTCATGCGAAAGTTATGCTCACCGAAAACTGCGTTACGGTAGGTTCGGTAAACATCGATATGCGCGCCTTTTATCAGGAGCTCGATAACGGCGTTTATACCGACGATAAAAACGTAATGGACGGAGCTATGGAAGATTTCCGCCACACATTTGCGAATAATCCCGTGCAGGATATTCAACGCCACGGTCTGTTTGACAGGATAATAACGGGGATTTGCAGATTGCTATCCCCTCTGTTCTGACAATCGGTTTAACGATAGTACGCGCCGCGCCCTTTTTGGACGCGGCGCGTATTATTTTTAATAAAAATTGCAATAATCAGCCGTGACAGGCAAAAAAATTGTATTTCTGCCCGCCGCACTTTAAAATCGCTTGACGAATTCTCCGTTGAAAAGGTATAATTATCTAAAAAAATTTAGCTAAATTATTTTAGTTTAGCGTCTATAAGCCGCTCTCGGCTTTAAGAGGTCTGACGTGAGCATCGAAAAGAATTTTGAAGCAATATACCGCAATTTCAGGTTGCGTCTGTATAAGCATATTTTTGAGGTAATGGGTGAGCGGGAAGGTTCGCTTACCGCAACGGAATTTTTCGCCGTGGAAACTATCGGGCTTATGGATAACCCTACGGTGGGCGAGTTTGCCGATTGCCTTTGCATATCCTCTCCGCTTGCCGCATATAAGGTTCATAAGCTTGTTGAAAAAGGCTACCTGATAAAAGAGCAGGGCAACGACAAGCGTTCCGCAAAATTGCAGGTTACCGATAAATTCCGAAAGTACTATCATGAAGATGAAAGTTACGGCAGGTATATCTTTGATATATTATCCAAAACGTTGACCCCGGAAGAGTTGGAGCAGACGGATAAGCTGTTTGAAAAATTCGTTCAGACTATAAACAGCGAAAACGTCAGACGCTGATAAAGGAGTTTTAATGTTAAAGATAATTACCGATTCGTCAAGCAATATAACGCAGGAAGAAGCGGAAAAATGGGGTATAACCGTTCTGCCGCTTACCATCAATTTCGGTTCGGAAGAGTTCCGCGACGGGATAGATATAGGAACGGAAGCGTTCTATGAAAAACTTGTTGAAAGCGAGGAACTCCCTCACACTTCACAGTTAACGGAAACGCAGGTGGAGGAGGCGGTGAGCGCCGCGCTTGAAACGCATGACGAAGTGCTTATAATCACTATCGCTTCCGCGCTGTCGGGTTCGTACGAACGGTGCGCGGCCGTTGCAAAAAAATATTCAGGCGTAGTCGTCTACGATTCGAAATGCACAACCGTGATGCAGAAACTGCTTGTTGCGGAAGCGTTGAAAAACAGGGAAAAGTCCGCCGCGGAGGTCGTGAAAATTCTTGAAGAGTTGCGTCCGAAAGTTAAACTTTTCGCCGCGCTTGATACCCTTGAATACCTCGGCAAGGGCGGAAGGCTTTCCAAAACTTCTGCGCTTTTGGGTTCTCTGCTGAAAATAAAACCAGTAATAACCGTTACCGCCGAGGGTAAGGTAGAACTTATTTCGAAACAGTTCGGCATGAATAAAAGCATAAGTTACATCGCTTCAAAGGTGGACGTAAGCAAAATAGATTACACCCGCCCCGTATATCTTATATATACCATGGACAGCGCGAATTCTTCTGCCCTTATTGAAAAGATAGGGGCGCAGTATTCGGAAAAAGACAATATCTGTCCCGTGATAGGCACGCATATCGGGCCTAAGGCCGCAGGCTTCGTTTATGCGGAAAAATAAAAAATTTTTCACGGACGGTTGACAACGATTACTATGTAATGTATAGTATATATGACCATAATTTGGAAATTTCGCGAACCGCTTTACAATCTTTGTGAAATATGATATAGTACATAGTACCCTGAAAAACGGGCGAGCGGGAAGGCTTTATGCGCATATGCGCATAAAGCGGCGCATATTAATATACTTGCGGCGATGCCTTCGGTTATAGTTTCGGGAGGGAATTAGTTTGACAAATGCAGATTGGATAACATTATGTATATTCGGCGTTTTTGCCTTGATAGGCGGTCTGGTCGGCTTCGGCAGAGGGCTTAAATTTTTCACGGGCGGAATTTTCGGCGTTATAATTTCGGTATTTCTTTGCTATTGCTTCGGCGGGCTTATATTGCAATTGCAGTTTGTGCAGGATCTCGTTTCAAAATTTGCAGGGCTTTGGATCGGCAAAGAAGGATTTTTCTACGATTTTCTGACCAATATACATTTTGAAATAATTTTCTACTATATAGCGCTGTTTATAATTGCGCAGATAGTGCGCAAAATATTGGTGCTGGTTTTAAAACACGCGTTCGAAATAAATTTCATGCCAATAAAAGTCATAAATCGGGTGTTTGGTATTGTCCTGTTTGTGGGTATGATGGTGCTTTTGGCTTTGGTCGTTTTCCAGATAATCGATTGGGTAGGCGGAACCACAAGGGTGCAGGTGCTGGAAGCTTTCGACGGCAGCGTTTTCAAACTTGACTATATTTTTGAAAACAATCCGCTAAACAGCATTATTGAACAGGTGCAGCGCGTGGTTGAAACTATTTTACCCGAGGGTTAATTCGATAAATTAAATTATTTTACGACAAATTTTATGCGGCGGGCAATTTTCGGTTGCCCGCCGCATATATTTTAATATTATGGACGTAATTTTTTCGCAGTTGAAACAAAAGGACGTCATAAATCTTGCGGACGGCAAACACCTCGGCAAGATTTGCGATATAAATTTTACATTCCCTGAAGGTAAAATAATCGGATTTTCGTCGACGGGCTGCAAGGGATTCAAATTTTCCAGACAGGAAATTTTTCTGCCCCTCAATTCAGTCGTGAAGATAGGCGAGGACGCCGTTCTTGTCAAATACGGCAAAGAGGAGAAAGAAAAGGGTTGCCCGCCCCAAAAGGAGCCGCCGCCTTGTCCTCCTCAGAACGATCGGAACTGTTCTCCGCCTTGTCCGCCCAACTTTTGTCCGCCCGAACGAAGAAGTCTGGACGAATATGAATAGAGCGCGTTTTTATTATAATTAATAATCGCAAAGTTGTAAAGGTAAACGGTTTATTTTCGGCATGGCTAAAATTAAATCCGCATTTTTTGCGGTATTGTATTTGTGCTTCCATGCGCGTTCTTGAACGCAATCTGTAATTTTGCGTATCCGCTCTTATGGCGGCTGACGGGGAAAGCGGTGCGACAGTCGGTTAATCCAAGTGCGGGCGGCGCCGACGGCGGGCGTTTGAAGCGCTTACCAAAGCCGTCGGTTAAGCCGATGTTATTCGGCTTTATCCGGCCAAAGTTGCAAAGGCGTATCCGTTGTATTTGTAATATCTTATTATGTCCCTCAGCGCCTGCGCCGTTGCTGATTTTGTTGTGGAATCATGCGCAAGTAATACAATCCTGTCGCTTGCCGCGGGTACGGCTGTCGCGGCCGTATAAAGTTGTGCGGGCGTTGCCCCGTAAATTTCTGCGTCGCGCGTAGAAGCGTTCCAATCGTAATATCTGAGCCCGTGCGCCGTTACCGCGTCTATCAAAGATGAAGGCAGTCCGTAGCTTCCTCCCGGGAATCGGTAAACGGAAGAGGGTTTGCCCGTAACTTCTTCTATAATTCTGTTGCATCTGTCTATGTCTTTTATCAGATTTTCGGGCGAGGCATAAATTTCGCCGTATTTGTGTGAATAGGAGTGTACGCCGATTGTGTGCCCTTCTTCAACTTCGCGTTCGAGAAGATATTTTCTGTTTTGTGCGTTTACGCCGACAATAAAAAACGTTGCTTTTACGTCCTCGTCTTTAAGAACGTCCAAAACCTTTGGCGTGACCCTGTCGCTGGGACCGTCGTCAAACGTCAGATAGATTATCTTACCGCTCCGTTCGTCTGCAAGTGAAAATGTGGCTTGTTCCTTTTCCGCATAACTGCCGAAGACCATCACAAGCATTGCGCAAAGCAAAATAATCGTGCATATAACGGGAAAATATCTGTTCATGCACATATTTTGTGCAGAATTATTAAATTTAATCGGCGAAAATAGCCGCCCGCGCGCATATTTGCGCGCGGGCGGCGTTCTGTATCTATCAATATAATTCTATATTTAAAATGCAATCTATCACGGCAATTTGCAATCTTCGCATGTTTTTGGAATAAATATATCCGTCGGAGACGCTTTCACATTCCGCAACCAATCTGTTCAATTCGGATGTAAAACAATTTTGCGGATTTGCGCTTTTCAATCCCGCCAATCCGTTTGAAATATCCGCGGTTACGCCCTTGGCGGCGCTTTGGGAATAACTTCCCACGTCCAATCCGTTTGCACACTCGTATGCAAGGATGGAAATTGATTGCAAAGTATTAAGATTGCCCTTGTAAAGCGTTGCGTTTGCCTTTGCCGAATAGGAGTTCAACGAAAAATCTTTCCTCTCCGCACGGATAACCGAACAATCAAGTTGCCTTCTTTTCAGGCTTGCGCACACCGTTTCGGCGTCCCGTTCGGTGTAGTAACAGGCAACTGTTACATAGTAACTCCCGCCGTATTCAAGCACATATCCCGCTCCGCCGTAGCTTGAAACCGTGTCGGAAAGTATGCTTGCGGAAATAGCGTTATCCTTAATGTAACAGCTCAAAAAGTAGTAGGCGGCGGAATAATCCAAATTGCCCAATGAACACGATACCGAGAAAATGCAGACGGTTACGGTGACGGTCAGAACAAGCGCGACCGAAATAAAAAATGGTGAAATTTTCTCTCCGCGCAAATTCATATTATATAATATTTGTCTTATTATGGTTTTATGCCGCGTGGCAATTAATCCGAATTTGCAATATAAAAGGCCGCCTTGCATAAACAAGGCGGTTTAAAATGGAGCTATCGGCGGACTTGGTAGCCGCTTGCGGCGTATTTGGTGCAAAGCGCCAAACGTTATTTCGATGATACGGTCAGTAGCCAAAACAAGCCCCTTTGAGATTTTTCTCAAAGGGGTAAAATGGAG
>CAZQNK010000056.1:0-5704 GCA_964594955.1 uncultured Clostridia bacterium
AAAGGATTTTCGGACCGATGAAGGACTGGGAATGTCACTGCGGCAAGTATAAGCGCATACGCTACAAGGGTATCGTATGCGAGAAGTGCGGCGTAGAGGTAACGCGCGCCAAGGTAAGACGCGAGAGAATGGGGCACATAGAGCTTGCGGCTCCCGTTTCCCATATATGGTACTTCCGCGGCGTGCCCTCGAGGATAGGTCTTATTCTCGATATGAGCCCCAAAATGCTCGAACAGGTAATCTATTTCGCGGCCTACGTCGTGCTCAACCCCGGCAACGTGCCCACGCTCGAATACAAGCAGGTTATAAACGACAAGGAGCTGCGCGAGATTGAAGAAAAGTACGGCGACAGCTCGGTTACCGGCCTCAAAGTCGGAATGGGCGCCGAGGCCGTAAGAGAGCTCCTTATGGCCGTAGACCTTGAAAAAGAGTGTAAAGAAGCCAGAGATATCATCGAGAACAGCACGGCGAGCCAGAAGAGGCTGAAAGCAGTAAAGAGAATAGAGATTTTGGAGTCGTTCAGAAAGAGCGGCAACAGGCCCGAATGGATGATTTTAACCGTTCTGCCCGTTCTGCCTCCCGAGCTTCGCCCCATGGTCCAGCTGGACGGTGGCCGTTTCGCTTCCTCCGACCTCAACGATTTATACCGCAGGGTCATCAACAGAAACAACCGCTTAAAGAGAATGATGGAACTCGGCGCGCCCGATATGATAGTCAAGAACGAAAAGCGTATGCTTCAGGAAGCGGTGGACGCGCTCATCGATAACGGCAGGCGCGGCAGGGCGCTTTCGGGTCCCTCCAACAGGGAACTTAAATCGCTCTCGGGTATGCTCCGCGGCAAGCAGGGCAGATTCCGTCAGAACCTCCTCGGAAAACGCGTCGACTATTCCGGGCGTTCGGTTATAGTCGTAGGCCCCGAGCTCAAGCTCTACCAGTGCGGTCTACCCAAGGAAATGGCGATAGAGCTGTTCAAGCCGTTCGTTATGAAAAGGCTTGTGGAAAGCGGACAGTGCCAGAACATAAAGAGCGCGAAGCGCACCGTCGAAAAGGCCAAGCCGATGGTTTGGGACATTCTCGAGGACGTTATCAAGGAACACCCCGTTCTTTTAAACCGTGCGCCCACGTTGCACAGACTGTCCATTCAGGCGTTCGAGCCCGTTCTTATCGAGGGCAGGGCGATAAAAATTCACCCCCTCGTATGTACCGCGTTCAACGCCGACTTCGACGGCGACCAGATGGCTGTGCACGTCCCCCTTTCGATAGAAGCACAGGCAGAGGCAAGGTTCCTCATGCTGTCCGTAAACAATATTCTTAAACTTTCGGACGGCAAGCCCGTTATGCAGCCCGCGCAGGATATGGTTCTCGGCGCGTATTACCTCACCATCATCCGCCGCGAGGACGGAAAATACTACTATTGGAGCGGCGACAGATATTACGAGCGGGCAGAGGGCGAAGAGGGCGCAGAGAAGTATACCGCAGGCGCGTATATTTCCGAGGACGAAGCTCTCATCGCTTATCAGCTTAAACTCATACACATGCAGGACGAAATTTACGTCCGCCGCGAAATAACCATAGATGATAAAAATTCGCCCTATTGCGGCGAAACCGTGCGCGGACTTGTAAAAACTACCGTCGGCAGAATAATATTCAACTCCAATATGCCTCAGGATCTCGGTTTTGTAGAGCGTAAGAATAAAGAAGATTATCTCAAATACGAAATTTCTTATGAATTCCTCGGCAAATCGGTTGCAGTCGGCAAGAAACAGCTCGGCAAAATCGTTGAACGCTGCTTCAAGACGGGCGGCGCTCCCAGAGCGGCCGACGTCCTCGATAAGATTAAGACCCTCGGCTATAAATATTCGACGATCGGCGCCATTACCACGTCGGTATTCGACATGCACATTCCCTCAGTTAAGCGGGAAATCGTCGCAGAAACCGAACAGAAAGTTTACCAGATCGAAAAGAAGTACCAGCGCGGACTTTTGAGGGAGGAGGAGCGTTACAACGCGGTAATCAATGCGTGGGACGACGCGACCGACCGCGTGACGGACGCGCTCAAAAAATCGCTGGATAAGTTCAACCATATCTGGATGATGGCCGATTCGGGCGCCCGCGGTTCAATCGACCAGATGAAACAGCTTTCGGGCATGCGCGGACTGATGGTTAACCCTCAGGGCCGCAAGATAGAAGTTCCCGTTAAATCCTGTTTCAGGGAGGGGCTTTCCGTTCTTGAATATTTCATTTCTTCGCACGGCGGCCGTAAAGGCCTTGCCGATACCGCGCTTAAAACGGCGGACTCCGGTTATCTTACAAGAAGACTTGTAGACGTTTCACAGGACGTTATCGTCCGCGAAGAAGATTGCATGGCGGGTAGTAAAAAGCCCCGCGGCATGATTGTCCGCGCAATTATCGGTCCCAACGGCGAAATAATCGAAGGGCTTGAAGACAGAATTCAGGGCAGATTCGTTGCCGAAGACGTGAGGGACGCGGCAGGCAACTTGATTATAGAACAGAACGGTTTCGTCACAGACGAAATTGCAAAAGAAATAGTTGCCGCAGGCGTTGAACAGGTTTCCATACGTTCGATATTCACGTGTAATTCACGCTACGGCGTATGCGCTAAATGCTACGGCAAGAACATGGCTACGAATACTCCCGTTCAGCCCGGCGAGGCGGTCGGCGTAATCGCGGCGCAGTCCATCGGTGAACCCGGTACCCAGCTTACCATGCGTACCTTCCATACGGGCGGCATAGCGGCTACGGGCGATATTACCCAAGGTCTTCCCCGTGTAGAAGAACTTTTTGAAGCCCGTAAACCCAAAGGCTGCGCAACCCTTTGCGAAGTTTCAGGCGTTGTAACGGTTGACGATAAGGATAATCTTAAACACGTCATCATCCGCGACGCAATTTCCGGCGAAACCAAAAAGGAATACACCTTGCCCTTCAATGCCGAACTTTACGTCAAATCGGGCGACAAAGTCGAACCCGGTACGGTGCTCAACGTCGGTTCGGTATATCCTCAGGATATTTTGAGAATTTCGGGCGTAAAGGGCGTACAGGACTATATACTTGAACAGGTACAGTCCGTTTACCGTTCACAGGGCGTTGACATCAACGACAAGCACGTTGAAATTATCGTCCGCCAGATGTTGAGAAAGGTAAGGATTGAGAGCGCAGGCTCTACTTCGCTTCTTCCCGGCGAAACGGTGGATATGTTTACCGTTGAAGATGAGAACAGAAAGGCCATTGAAAACGGCGGCACGCCCGCATTGCAGAAGCGCGTGCTTCTCGGCATAACAAAGGCGGCTCTTTCAACCGATTCATTCCTGTCGGCGGCTTCCTTCCAGGAGACGGCAAGGGTTCTTACGGACGCGGCCATCAAGGCGAAGGTGGATCCCCTTATCGGTCTTAAAGAAAATGTTATTATCGGTAAGTTGATACCCGCAGGTACGGGCGTAAAAGAATATAAGAATATGTCGCCCGTCATAAATCCCGGTTTTAACAGTATCGTCAATTCAACCGAAAGCCCCGATAAAGATTAATTTTAAAGGCTGTGCGGCGCGCGTTGTAAACGCGCGCCGTTTAAAATTATTATAATAAGGAGAGGGGGATATGCCCGATTTCGAAGATTTAAGGCTTATTGATCTTTTGGAAAAATTCAAAAAGGAAATAGAACAGATTGCAAATACGCGCAGCCTGTCCTCGCTGAATAAAGCGGGCAAGGCGTTGCAAAGCGTTTATAACTTTCATGTAACCGCGCAGAACGGATATGAAAAGCAGGAAGAATCTTTTAAAAACCTCTATTCTTCGTTTAACTATGCGGCGGTTATCGTCAACAACGCTTTAAAAAACGGAGGCTTGCATGGCGACGACAGCGAGCTTTTAAACGAGTGTATAGAAATTATGCTTAAATGTTGCGACGTAATAATAGATTCTTTAAAAGGTTAAAGCATAAGTCCGTCTTATGCTTGCGATAAAACATTGACGTTGAAAATAGTCATGGAAAAGGTTTTATGACAAGACGAAAGTAATAAGCCCCGTCCTTAAAGGACGGGGCTTTCACTGTAAATAATTCACTGTAAAAAATTCATTTTTCCGTTGGTTCGGTATTTTTTTCAACCGCATTTTCTTCAATTTCGGAATTTTCTTCAACCGCTTTTTGTTTGCCTTCGATGTAAGACGTCAGCGCGTAAGTTGCAATAATTCCGAGCACGCACAGTATTGCGCCGACTGCAATTTGCGCGGCTGTGCAGGGCGCGTCGGTAAAGTTTGACGGGAACGAAATGAATATTGCGGGAATGGAACCTATGACAAATCCCGTTATCGCCCAATAGGTACCCCTCGGAAATCTGCCGAAGAGGTATTTCATTAACTTTGCTATCGTAAAAAATCCCGCAATAACGCCTATTACGAACAAGCCGAGCACTAAAACGGAGTGTCCGAAGTCGGTGAACAGCAATGAAACCGTATCCAGCACGGGCTGATAGTAGCCGAGTATTAAAAGCAACATAGAGCCGCTTATGCCCGGTATTACCAGCGCGCAGGAAGCTACCGCGCCTATGCCAATCAAAGCGAAATACCCCCAAACGGGCATGGAAAGACTTAAATCCGCCGTGCCGAGTTTGGGTATAAAACTTATTCCTATTATGACGGCAAGCGGAAGTATAACGGCAACGATATCCGTCTTTTTAAAGCCGCGCGCCGCGCAATCCTTAAAAAGTTTGGGCAAGGTTCCCGCCATAAGCCCCGCGAATAAAAGAACGGTGGGCAGCGGGGCGTAATTAAGCGCATACCGCAGGGGGAAATACATCGCGGCAAACGCCGCAACGGCGCCTAAAATTATAGGCAGAAGAAACAATACGCTGTTTTTAAAGTCTTTAAAAAAACAGCTTATCGCATTTATTATTTTGTCGTATACGCCCGTAATAACGGCTATCGTTCCGCCGCTGACCCCGGGAATTATCATTGCAACGCCTATCGCCGCGCCGCAGGCAAGGTCTTTAAAAAAATTTTTAAGTTTCATTATCGCTATCGATTATATCAAAAATATATGCGGAGGTCAACGGCAAAATGCCCTCTTTAAAAACGGCATAAGCGCAACCCGTCGTATCTGCTTTTCACCGTTTTTTTGTACGGCATAAGTTTTTCCCGCGTCAATCCCGCTTAAATTACCGTTTTATTATACTATACCAAACGATATAAGTCAAGCCGCGGTTCGGGTAAGCCTTGGCAGGCTGATAAAAAATGTAATATCCGACGCAAATACCTCTGTGAATTTTTTTAAGTTTTTCCAAATCACTTGACAGAATTGACGGATTGATTATAATGTATATTGCAACAATATATATTCACGGGCTTTTATTTTTTACGGCTTGGGTGAGTAAGTACTTACCCGCCGAAATCAGTTGCAACCCGATAAGGAACGGAAAAAATCCGATATCCGTAAAATTCACAGAATTCTGTGTTTAAATATATAAATTTCATAAAATCATTGAGGGTTTAATTATGAAAATTTTTGCGCATGTAAAATTAAAAAATGTGTTATTATCTGTTTTGGCGCTGCTTCTTGCGCTTACGGGCTTTTTTGCTGTAAACACGTTGATTGAAAAAGACGGCGCAAGTTCTTCCGTGGCTTATGCCGACGATGCGTCGCCTAAAGAAGATCAATTGAAACAAATCGGCTATTCCATCGTAAGCGGATATA
>CAZQNK010000057.1:0-5650 GCA_964594955.1 uncultured Clostridia bacterium
ATGAAAAATATCTGCATAACTTTTTTCGTAATAATCATAATAATTGCAACGGTAATGTTTGCGGAAAGCGCCGCCTCTGCCGCCGATGCCGAAAACGACTATCTAAGAATACATGTGCGCGCAAATTCCAACGATTTAACCGACCAGAACGTCAAATACAAGGTAAAGGACGCCGTCGTGGAATTTATAACCCCGTACGCCGCGCAATGCGTAGACAAGCAGACGGCAATCGAAGTTATAGGCGGCATTTTAGGGGACATTGAAAAGGTGTGCGACGGCGTTCTGCGCGAAAACGGCTTTAACTATACCGCCCGCGCACAGATCCGCGCCGAGGAATTTCCCACGCGCGTATACGGCGGCCTTACGTTAGAAGCGGGACTATACGACGCGCTTATCATAGAGCTTGGTACGGGCGAGGGGGACAATTGGTGGTGCGTGATATATCCGCCGCTCTGCTTTACCGCGGGCGCCGCGGACGTTAAATACCGTTCTTTGATTTACGACATAATACACGGTTTTTTTAATAAATAGCTCGCCGCTTGGCAGAGCAAGGAGGAGTTTGAAAGCTTCAACTTTCAAAATTCTACAGGAGGTAAAAATGAAAAAAGCACTTAGAATCGGCATGGCAGCTGTTGCGGTTGCCGCGGTTTGCACAGCCGGCGCCGTATTCAATTTAGGACATACAAGCGAAGAAAACCTGTCGCCCTACGTTCAGACTGCCGTTTTAAGGCAGGGTGCAACCGGCGGCGAAGTTAAAGAATTACAAAGGCGCCTTAAACAATGGGGCTATTATTCGGGCGAAGTCGACGGCATTTACGGTAAAGCCACCGTAGAAGCGGTCAAATACTTCCAGAAGAAGAACGGACTGACCGCCGACGGCATTGCAGGCAAATCCACGTTTGCCGCTTTGGGCATGAACGATTCCGTACGGGTACTCGAAAACGGGCAATCCGGCTCGGATTACACAAGTTCGGATCTGTATCTTCTTGCGAAGTGTATTTACGCCGAAGCGCGCGGAGAAAGCTATACGGGACAGGTTGCCGTCGGCGCGGTGATCTTAAACCGCGTAGATTCCGCACAGTTCCCCAACACGATAGCGGGCGTTATATATCAGAAGGGCGCGTTTACGGCGGTTTCGGACGGACAGATCAATCTTTCACCCGACAACACAGCGTTGAACGCCGCACAGGACGCGCTGAACGGCTGGGATCCCACCTACGGCTGCCTCTACTACTACAACCCCGCGGTAGCGACAAGTTCGTGGATATTCGGCAGACAGACGGTTATGACCATAGGCAAGCACGTCTTTGCAATTTAGGAGGAGTAAATGAGTAAGAAAGAAATATCAAGCGGAGCCGAAAAGGCGGAAAAGCTTGCGCGCAAATCTTCACAAAGCGGAAGCGAAACAAAGGCAAAGACGGACGTTGAAAAATCCGCAAAAACTGCGGCTCACGGTCCGGAAAAGAAAACGGCAAAGCCTGCGGCAAAATCTGCGGCAAAATCCGCAAAACAGAGCGCTAAAACGGCGCAGACCAAGGCGAAGGCCTCGGACGGGCGCAAGACTAAGCGCGAACACCGCCTTGAAGCGGCGGCGGCAAAGGCCGAAAAGAAGCAGCGCAGGCTGGAAAAGAAACTTGAAGCCAAGCAGAAGAGACTTGAAAAGCTTGCGGCTGTCAAGACTGCACGCGAAGAACGCAAGGAAAAGAGGCGCGAGCGCCGCGACCTTTTAAAGCATGAAACAAAGGAAATGCGCCGCGAGCGCAAACAGGAAGAGCGCGGGGCAAAGACCGAAGCCCGCCTTGCAAAACGCAAAGCGGCGCTTGAAGAACGCAAGGCTAAGCGCGAGCACCGCCTTAAAGTCAGGGCGGAAAGACATGCGGAAAAGGTTGAAAGAAGGCATGCCCCCGGCTTCGGCGGCTGGCTTGCCGCCGTAATATCCTTGGGTGTAACCACCCTTGCCCTCGGCACGATGCTCACATTCGGCTGGTTCACGGCAAACGGCATGCAGGCGGACATGGTTTCCGCCCACACGGAATCTATTTATGAATTGAATTCCATTGTGGACAATCTGGACGCAAATCTTTCTAAAGCGAGAGTTGCAAATTCCCAATCGGAGCAGATACGTCTGCTTGCAGATATAGCAATCGAAAGCGAAATGGCGGAAACTATTCTCGAAAGAATGCCCGTGGACATGGTTATGACGGGGCAGATGGCGTCCTTCGTGAATAAGATGGGCGACAGCGCGCAATCCATGCTTTACGACGTTGCAAACGGCAAGAAGCTTACCGACAGCCAGACAGCGACTTTGCGGCACATGTATAACACAAACCTTGAATTGAAGCGCACCCTCAACGAACTTGCATCCAACTTCACGGGCAAGGACCTTATCATGGCGATGCGCGGTAAGAGCGAAGGCTTGATGTATTCCGCATTCGATAATATAGAAAACAACACGGTGGAAACGCCCAAAGAAATTCACGACGGGCCTTTTGCCGAAAACACAGAAAAAGTCGGCGCAAAGGGCATAGATGCCCTTGAAGAAGTCAGCGCGGCAGAAGCCGAAAGACTTGCCGGGCAATACTTTGCAGACTACGGCGTGAGCGACGTGCGTTGCACGGGCGAAACGATTGCAAGACAGCTTGAATGTTTCAACGTTTCCATGATGACGGACGACGGCGAAATGTACGCCCAGCTTTCCAGAAAGGGCGGCAAGGTAGTCGAATTCAACAGCCACAAGGATTGCACGGATAAAAACTTTTCGGCAGACAGATGTATAGACATTGCGGAAGAGTTCCTCGCCTCTCTCGGTATCGGGAACATGAAGGCGGTCTGGACAAGCGAAAACGGAACGACGTGTAACCTTAACTTTGCCTATGAAAGGGACGGCGTTGTAATTTATTCCGACATGATAAAAGTCAAAGTCTGCGAAGAACGCGGCATAGTGACGGGTATGGAAGCCCTCTCGTACGTGCTTAACCACACCGACGACAGAGAAATAGGTGAAGCGGCCATATCCGAAAGCGACGCGCGCGCAAAACTGCACGGCGGCATTGAAGTGAACGGTTCAAGGCTGTGCGTTATTCCCGCCGACGGCGGAGAAAAGTTGTGCTATGAATTCTGCGGCACATATGAAGGTCATACCTACTATGTGTATATCGACGCCGAAACGGGCGACGAAGCCGAAGTATTTACCGTAATAGGCACAAAGCAGGGCAAAGCTTTAATGTAAAACGCCGTACGCAATAGACAGATATAAATTTAAGCCGCCGCAACGTATGTTGCGGCGGCTTAAAAATTACTTTTTTAAAAGCATTTATTTCATATAAAATTTGCAATTGGCGCCCACATATGCCCGATCTAAGCGACTATATCCCTCCAATAAATTCCGCGTTCGTCTTAATGCCCGTAATAGCAGCCGAGTTCCTTACATCTTCCGTACTCGTCAAGCACATGTTCGCCATATCCGGTTATTTCGGTACACCCCTCTATCGTACAGGCATGCCAATGCCCGTTCTCATCATAATCGTAATAAATACTAAACATATGCTCCCCGTCATGCGCGGGCGGGCTTACAGGCAAAACGGCGACGGGCTCGTTGGCGGGATTCACGTCTATTTCTCCCGTTGCAGGCGCAAAATAAACTCCGTCGTAAATATAAGCCGTTCCGTAATAATTTTCGGTTACGGAATTACAGAGGAACACGGAGGTAAAAACTTTTTCTTCTATTTCAACAATGCCGTATACAAATGAAGCCGAAGCAACATTTGAAGGAGCGGTTATTGTTTTAACGCTTTGCCCGTCGGTCACGGTATATTCCGCGTCACATTCAACTTCTTCGGGCATAACCGTTAAATCGGATAATTTATAGAGCGTGCCTTCAACATAAATATAAAAAGCCGTACTTTCCAAATCGCCCTCAGACACTACGGCGCCCGTATACACGGCGTTTTCCGCTCCGCTTTCGGCGTCCGATATCTTGCCGCTTATGACGGCGTTCGTGCAATTGGAATAGGTTGCGCTCTCTTTTGCATTTCTAATAACATTTCCGAATTCAGGTATAAGCACAGATGCAAGAACGGCTAAGACCATAATTATAATGACCAACTCGGTTATGGTGAACGCGCTGTTCCGCCTTTTTTTCATAAGTTTTACCCTTTTCCCGTTCCGTTTGACTGAAAGCGTGGGTCGGCTTTCATACGCATTCAACGAAAACTCTGTATTTTTCGCCGTTGGTAAACGTTATGCTGAAACTTTTACCCTCATTGCGAAACTTAGCTATCATCTCTTCCTTTACAATGCTCAAAATTTCCTTGGTCAATTCACACGCACGATAATACTTTTCTTCGGCAGTTTCATCGGCAGACGCCACGTTATCAACTGCAATTTTCTCTTCCGTACCCATAATAATTACCTCAATTTTACAGCATTCTGCTGTACGCAAATTATTTTACAGCAAAAAGTTGTAAAATGCAACTGTATACGATAAAGCTTATGAAAATTTTTTCTGCAAGACTATCTGAATTGAGAAAGGGTGCTAAATTGACCCAGCGACAGGTAGCGGAAATGCTTAATATAAAACAGCAGTCATATTCACGCTACGAATACGGTACGGGCGAGCCGAATTTGGAAACGTTGGTTAAGCTCGCTAAATTTTTTGAAGTTTCAACCGACTATCTGTTGGGACTTGTTGATTACTGAGCTGCCAATCGCGGCCATTAACCACCGATGGCCCTGCCGATTTTTTGCACAGGAATAAAGTTCCTGTGTTTATTTTATTATAGAATTTTCTACAAGTAAAGCATTTTTTAAAAGTTTCTGCATAATTATATATTTGATTATATATTTGTGCGTTGGATTTAAAAAATATCAAAAGAATTTTTGTCGGAAAACGGGCTGACGCAAAGTGACTTTGCAAGAAAAATCTGGGTTAGAACCGCACAGGTTTCGGAACGGTTGAAAGGCGGCCCCGCGGCTATGACGGGCTTCGGCAGGGTCTTTCGCCTTCCGCATTTCCCCGGATTGCTTTCCCGGTATAATCGGCTTCTTGAATAAGTCATAACTATGTGTGCAACGCGTAGTTTACACAAGCCCTGAAAGGGCATGGTATCGGCAGTACTATTCGCGCGGGGAAGAACCGCCAACCGCAGCGCCCCTCTACCGCAAATGCGGTCAAAGCCCGTATGCGCTTAGTCGCCCCTTCGTCATTCCGGACGCACCCCGTCATTTCGCGTGAGGGTGTAAGCCCGAAACTTTGCACACCGCATTACAAAAAGATTCCAAATAATATTGTGCAAACTAAGCGCAGCGCACGGAGGAATCTCCTACACTCCTCACTCTGTCATCTTGAGCGGAGTGAGCGTAGCGAACGCAGTCGAAAGATCTCATTATTTTTTTCTTTGATTTATTGATGTTATGAGGGGGGGGATCTCTCCGCTCGGTCACTCTCTCGGTCGGGATGACAGGGGGCGGGCACTGCGTTCTCTTCGGTTGGGATGGCAGGGGCGGTAGGTTTCCTTTTTACAAAAAAATCCCCCGACGGAAATTCCTAATGTGAACCCCAAAGTTTGGACAAAAAATCAAATAAATTAGATTTGATAATGAGTTCTGTATTGCACAGGGCTCATTCCTTTTAGTTTGAGAGAAATTCTCT
>CAZQNK010000058.1:0-5441 GCA_964594955.1 uncultured Clostridia bacterium
TTTGGTGGACGAGTAGGGACTTGCACCTTGGGCGGTGCGCACGGTTGACAGCCCAAACCGAGGGCTGTCAAGTCTGCGGTAGCTCCCGCAGACCTGCGCAAACTACGTTTGCTTGCCTCCCCGCAAGTCCCTTGTCTTTTCGCCCGCAAAAAAACGGCAAGTGCGGATTACCTTTGTTATCCGAACTTGCCGTTTGGTGGACGAGTAGGGACTTGCACCCTAGTCTTACGGGCTTAGTCAGAGCTTTCTACATACTTATTCCGCCTTTAAACTTAGGCCTATGCGCCGACGAACGGGCGCTTTCGGATGCATGCCGCAATATACTGCCTTAACGCGCGCGGCAAAACGCGCCAAGGAGTTTTCCGTTTAATTAACGCCGACTACCCGCCAACGGTGAACGGGCAGCGACGGACAGCGTAAGTTACGCTGCGCAAGCCATGCTTGCCGCCCCGAAGGAGGGGAAAGCGATGGTTTTAGAATCTTTTGATTCTGCGTTTAATTTTAAGTTTCCGTTTTTACAAAGCCGAGCCTTTGGTATGCTTTTCTCTTTCTCCACCCGCAATCGAATCTGAAAACTCGCCCAAGCGGAAAGATAAAGGCGGTTTCCCGCCCCATATACTGCTATTTTTTACTTTCCTATAATATTATATATTGCGCCGTGCAAAAAAATCAAGCGTTTAAAATTGTTTTTTATTGACATTTTTACTCAAATGCTTTAAAGTTAATCTGTATTATGATTTACACTGTAACGTTTAATCCCTCTCTGGATTATTATGTACAAGTAAATAACATAAAAAGCGGAGTTGTGAACCGTGCTTCAAGCGAAAGGCTTGCCGTGGGCGGGAAGGGCATAAACGTTTCTCTTGCGTTGAAAGAGTTGGGCGACGATACCTTTGCGCTGGGGTTTGTAGCGGGTTTTACGGGCAAATATATACGCGACAAAGTGACGGAATTGGGGCTTGATTACGACTTTATCGAAGTCGGGGGGCAGAGCCGTATTAACGTAAAGATAAAGAGCAATACCGAAACGGACATAAACGGTTCGGGCGCCACCGTTACCGCCGCGGACATCAATAAACTTGTACGCAAGCTTAAAAATCTTTTAAAAGAGGGCGATTGGCTGGTAGTTTGCGGCAGCGTAACCGCGGGGCTTGACGAAAGCGCTTACGCAAACCTTTTCAAAAAACTGAAAAACATAAATGGCGTGAACTTTGTTGTGGACGCAAGCGGAAAGCTTTTGACCGAAACGCTGAAATACCGCCCCTTCCTGATAAAGCCGAATATTTATGAAATGTGCGAAATTTTCGGGCTTACCTCAATGCCCGACATGGAAGGCGTATTTGCATGCGCAAGAAAATTGCAGGCGTTGGGCGCGCGCAACGTAATAGTTTCCATGGGCTCTTCGGGCGCGGCGATGGTGACCGAAACGGCGCAATCCATCTTCGTGAGGGCGGCGAAGGGGCAGCTTGTCAACTCCGTAGGGGCGGGCGATTCCATGATTGCGGGCTTTATACACGAATACCTGCAATCGGGCAACTATTTTTCCGCGCTGAACTTTGCGACGGCGGCGGGAAGCGCGTGCGCGTTCACAAAGAACCTTGCCACCCGCGCCCAGATAGAATACATCGAATCTTTGATGCTATGACAGAGTTGTACGCCGTCCCCGCAGAGGGTATACACGACAAGCTGAAAAGCCTTTTATCAAGGCATATTCCCGCACCTTTCGAAATTCTGAGAACGGAAAACGGCAAGCCTTATATTGAAAACAACCCCGTTTTCTTCTCCCTTTCGCACAGCGGGGAAATGGGCCTGATAGCAATTTGCGACCGCCCCGTTGGGGTAGATCTTGAAGTTGAAAAAAGCCGTAGCTATCTGCACGTTCTGTCGCGGTTTTCCGAGCGGGAAAGAGCGGAAATTTCCACCGAACGGGATTTTTTACTGCATTGGACGGCGCGCGAAGCGTTTATAAAGATGAAGGGCGCAACTATTGCGCAATATTTAGACAAATTGGAATACTTCGGCGGGGAAATCCATCTCGGCGGCAAGGTTCAGCCCTGCAAAATTACGGCGCATATTTTGGCGCACGGCGTTGCGAGCGTGTGCAAAGAGTAACCGTATAAGCAAAATTTAATTAAAAACCACAAAAATGCAAGCGGGACAAAACCCCGCTTTATTTATTTGCTATTTTCAGCGATATTTGATATAATCGGAACATGAAATGTTTTATAATTGCCATGCAAAAAGAGGCAGACCCCGTAATATCCGCAATGCAAAGCGTTATTTCGGATAAATCCGACTGCGGCCTGCGCATAACAGAGGGCAAATTATACGGAGAAAATGTAGGCGTTGTAGTGTGCGGCGTGGGCAAAGCCAACGCCGCGAGGGGCGCACAGTACGCGGTATGCGCGCTTAAAGCCGACGTATTGGTCAATATAGGCGTTGCGGGCGGGCTGGACGGTTCGCTTGAAGTCGGCGCGGTCTACGGCATTTCCGCCGCAGTGCAATACGATTACGACCTTACGCAGCTTAACAATACCGCAATCGGCACTTTGGACGAATTTAAAGAAAACTACCTTCCTCTTAACACGGGCAAAAAATATCCCCTTAAAAAACTTGCTACGGGCGACAGGTTCAACGACTGCAAAGAGGATTTTGACCTGCTCACCAAGACTTTACGCGCCGACGTCCGCGATATGGAAGGCGGGGCAATTGCGCAGGTATGCATACATTCGGGCGTGAAGAATTACGGATATAAGATAATATCCGACCTTGCGGGCAGCGGAAGCACGACCGAACAATACCTTAAAAATCTTGAAATTTGCTTCAATACATTGAAAAAAGAACTGAAAAACATCTGCGGGGACTGCAATGGATAAAATACCCTCCTTTTCAAAAAATCACGACGTACTTTCGACGGGGCTGCATAAATGCGGCACGTCACACGGCATAACCACTTGGGATTTGCGCTTTAAAAAGCCCAACGCGGGCGACTACATATCCCCCGCCGCCCTGCACACCATAGAGCATATTCTGGCTACGGTTTTAAGAAATTCCGACAAAAAGGACGACATAATTTACTTCGGTCCCATGGGTTGCAGAACGGGCTTTTACCTTTTGACCGCGGAACTTGACGGGGACGAAGTTCTGAACCTGTTAAAGGACAGCCTTGAAAAATCGCTTGAACTTGACGAAGTGCCCGGCTCTAAACGCGAGGAATGCGGAAACTACCTTGAACACGACCTTGACGGCGCCAAGGCGGAAATGCGAAAATACGCCGAAATTTTAAAAAATATATAGGGAGGCGCGCGACGTGAAACCTCTCGGCGGAGGCTGGGACGAGGCGCTTGCGCCCCTGTTCAACGATGAAAGATATCAAAAAATCCGCGAGTTTTTGAAGTACGAATACTCGCATTATATCGTATATCCCGACATGTACGATTTATACAACTGCTTCCGTTTTACGCCGCTTGACAAACTGAAAGCCGTAATTCTGGGGCAGGATCCATATCACGAGCCCAATCAGGCGCACGGGCTGTGTTTTTCGGTAAAAAAGGGGGTACAGCTTCCGCCCTCTTTGCAGAATATATATAAAGAGATAGAAAGCGACCTGAATATAAAGGAACCCGACTGCGGCGACCTTACCAAGTGGGCGGAAAGCGGAGTTCTGCTTCTGAACACCACGCTTACGGTAAGGGAACACCTTGCAAATTCACATTCCAAGTGCGGTTGGGCGTGGTTCACCGACAGCGTTATAAAGATAATTTCCGACAGGACGGAAAACACCGTATTCATATTATGGGGCGGCAACGCCCGCGGCAAGGCTCCGCTTATAGATACGGGCAAACACCTGATTTTGCAGTGCGCGCACCCCTCCCCCCTGTCGGCATATAACGGATTCTTCGGTTGCAGGCACTTTTCAAAGACAAACGATTACCTGACCGCCCACGGCAAAACGCCCGTCGACTGGGATTTGAATTAGGCGGCACGCCGCAAAAATTTTCGTGCGACAAACATACTCTTTGCCGAAACTTTTGCGGAATAATAAGGAGTTAAATATAATGAAATACGTTGTTGTACTTGGCGACGGCATGGCGGATTGGAAAATAGCCGAGCTTGGCAATAAAACCTGCCTTGAAGCCGCAAAAACGCCCAATCTCGATAAAATTGCCCCGCTTTCCGAAGTGGGACTGTGCAAAACCGTGCCCGACGGCATGAAGCCCGGTTCCGACGTGGCAAATATGTCGGTACTCGGCTTTAACCCCAAAGATTTTTACACGGGGCGCTCTCCCCTTGAAGCCGTTTCAATGGGAATTGAACTGAATGCGACGGACGTAACCCTGCGTTGCAACCTTGTAACCCTTTCCGACGAAGAGCCCTACGAGCAAAAGACAATGCTGGACTATTCTGCGGGCGAGATTTCCACCGAAGAGGCGGCGGAACTTATCAACTTTTTAAAGACGAAGTTAGATACAGGCAAATTCAGATTTTACCCCGGAATTTCTTACAGGCACTGCCTTGTCGTGGACAACGGAGTTACGGGTCACGACCTCACCCCGCCCCACGATATTTCCGACAGAAAGATAACCGGTCACCTGCCTAAGGGCGCATATGCCGATACTTACATTGATTTCATGAAGAAGAGCTACGCGCTTTTGAAGGATCACCCCGTCAACCGAAAGAGGATTGCCGCGGGAAAGAACCCCGCAAATTCCATATGGCTTTGGGGCGAGGGCACAAAACCAGCAATTGCAAGTTTTGAAAATACTTACGGGCTGAAGGGCGGAGTTATTTCCGCAGTGGATCTTGTAAAGGGAATAGGCATGCTTGCGGGGCTAAGGATAATAGAAGTTGAGGGCAGCACGGGCAATTACGACACCAACTTTCAGGGCAAGGCGCAAGCCGCCGCCGACGCGCTTTTGGGCGGGCTGGATTATGTTTATATCCATATGGAAGCCCCCGACGAGTGCGGTCACCACGGCGACTTTACCCACAAAGTATATTCGATCGAACAGATTGACGAAAAGGTAGTAAAAACGCTTATATCCCGTTTTGAAAAGGCGGGCGAGGATTACGCAATGCTTGTATGCCCCGACCACCCCACTCCCTGCGCCTGCAAAACGCACATTTCCGACCCCATTCCCTACCTGATATATACCAACGTTAAAAATCTTTCAAACGGCGCAAAGCGATATACCGAGGACGAGGCAACGGCAACGGGCACATATCTTGCCAACGGCTATAACCTTATCGGCCGCCTTTTGAGTATTAAAAAATAATATAATCATAACTTTTCATTCGCTTTGCCTCATTCCGCTATTGCGAGCATAGCGCGGGCGTGCAGTCGCCCTCTCCGTCATTCCGAGCGCAAGCGTGCGAGCGTAGCGAAGCTTTGCGCACCTTATTATAAAAGAGGATTATATTGCGCAAAGGAATCCCACAAT
>CAZQNK010000059.1:0-5166 GCA_964594955.1 uncultured Clostridia bacterium
TCCGCACGCAATTCTTCTTCCGTCGGCAAATACAGTTTATATTTGCTTGCAAATAACTGTTCGTTGCCGTGCATTACAGAATATCTTGCAATATCTTCGTCGGTGTCCGAACAAAGAATAATTCCGATGGTGGGATTGTCTCCGTCGCTACGTTTCAGTTCATCGTACATACGGATATACATATCCATTTGACCGACGTCTTGGTGTGTAATCTTGCTCGTCTTTAAGTCTATCAAGACAAAGCATTTCAATATATAGTTGTAGAAAACAAGGTCGATATAATAATCCTCTTTCTCTGTGTGAATATGTTGCTGACGGGCAACAAACGCATAGCCTTTGCCGAGTTCCATAAGGAACTTTTGTAAGTTACCGATAATGCTCGCTTCCAACGTGCTTTCCGTAAAAGAGCCGCTTTCGGGCAGTCCCAAAAATTCCGCGACAACGGGATTTTTTATAAACTCCAATTTATCGGTTTGATAAGACGCGGTTAGCTCCTGCATTTCGTTTTTAACGGCAATATCGTTCTGCGATTTAAGTAGTCTGTAATAGTACTGCGACGAAATATTGCGTTGCAGAGTGCGGACGCTCCAAGTTTCGTTTGCCGCTTCCGTTTCGTACCATTTCCGCGCTTGCTCGTCGGCTACTTGCAATAAAGTCAGATAATGCGTCCAAGAAAGGAGCGGCGATTTTCCAATCGGTGATTGGAAAATCTGCGGAAACGATTGATAGAATGAATAAAAACTGTACAGATTTGATTTCGTAAACCCCTTGCCGTAAATATCGGTTAGCTCTTTGGATAGATTTTTTATTATGCTCGCGCCGTATTCCGCACGGTCTTTGCCCTGCAATTCTTCTTCCGCAATTCGTTTGCCGAGCAACCAATTCCTTTGCAATAAAGCAACATTGATAGAATGGTGCGCTGCGATTTGCGCGCTTTCGATTATAGAACGCACGTCCGAAAGGATATTTGCCGTGTGATTATATATAATAACGTCTTTATCCATTTATTTACCCTCAATGTGATTATATCATTTTTTAACGCTTTTATCAAGCCTTTAAGACAAAATAAAAGGGTTAAACCGTAATCCGTCTAACCCTTATTCATTGAATTGCCGCTTTGGTTAAATTTATTCGCTGTCTATTTTTATGGCTTACACTCGTCAGCGAGGTGCAACCGGTGAACGCATAACCTCCGATACTCTCAACACTGTCGGGAATTTCGATACGCGTAAGCGCGGTGCAATTACGGAACGCCCGAATTCCGATATAGGTAACGCCGTTGCCTATCGTCACGCTTTTAAGCGAGCTGCAATCTTGGAACGCAAAACTGCCTATGAACGTCACGGGCTTATTGCAGTAAGTCGAAGGAATGACAATCTCGGTTGCGTCTGTATCACAACTGCCCACATAGTAAGAAGTTTCATCGTCGAAAAGCACGAACTTAAGTAAATTGTAAATCTCCAAATATCCGCACCTGCTACACACGCCGTCTACGTAATCATGTCCCATTGGGGGACTGAACGTATCGTTTATTTCCCTCGTTGCGTCCGCGTTGCTGAAATATCTTCCGCACTCAGAACAGTACCAATATTCTATATTGCCTTCTTGGTCACAGAACACATTTGCCTCAGTATGCGTAAGCGAATGAGTGTGCAACTCGTTGAGCGAGCGATCGTAGTGGCAAACGGTGCAAACGCCGCCGCTAAACGTGTGCTCTGCCATGTCTTTTACGTTTGCGTCGCAGTAGCCCGCCGAAGCGGTACACACGTGCCAATGATATTCATCGTCATAACTCCACGTTGTTTCATACGAGTGCGTGTGCGTCAGTTCATTGACTTTGCCTTCACCGCAGGCTACCAAGCCGAAACAAAGGCACATTGCCGCACAGACGGCGAGGAATAAGGTTAAAATTTTCCTTTTCATAATATACCTCCGAAGAATTTTATTTGCGGACAAAAATAAGGGCGGCCGTTAAGGCCGCCCGCATAAAGTACCCCAACGTCGCCAAACAACTCTTATAGTGCGCAGGGAAACATTCCCGACATGAAGCAAACAAGAGAAAAGGGTACAATACGCCCATTTAGTTTGCTTCCAAAAACATAAAATACGCACTTATATTGAGTTGAATTGTTTGGCAAATTTAGTATAACACGTCGTTATGATTTTTTCAACCTTTTTCCAATCATAAATTTTTTCATTTTGCGGCAAACTGTTAGTGACAATCAGTAACAATGGGAGAAATGTAATGAAAACTGCAAACGACGGTTCGGAAAAGGAAAAAAGATTAAAGGTAAAAAAATCGCCCGCGCTGTATATTGTGCTTATTATCGTATGGGCGGCGCTTATCGGCGTAATGTGGTGGCAATACGCGCCCGGCATTGCCCGTCCGCATATCTTCGGCGGACTTGCGGGCAATTTGGCGGCGGAAATCGCGGTCAGGGTTCTGCTTATTTTGAACGCAGTGTTTATAAGTTATTTTTGGCTGAACGGTTCTAAGGATTTTTTATATGTAATCTGGTATTACTTCGCCAAGCGCGCGCTTGAAAAGAGTTGCCGCACCGTCGGCGAGGTAAACGTTGACGGCGTAAACGACAAAGTGGCGATGGTTTACTGCACATGCAACGACTTCGACGGCGCAAGCCTTAAAAAATCCATGCGCCAAAGGTATAAAAACGCCGTGACGGTCATTCTGGACGACTCCACAAAGAGCGAATATATCGAAAAGGTTGACGCGTTCGCCGCGGCGTACAATGTGAAAGTGGTTCGCAGGGCGGACAGAAAGGGCTTTAAAGCGGGCAATATAAACAACTATCTGCAATCGGAGGAAGCCCGCGCGGAGGGGTTCAAATATTTCGTCATTCTCGACTCGGACGAAATTATCCCCGATAATTTTATTACCGAATGTCTTAAATACTTTAAGTATTATTCCGACGCGGGTATAGTTCAGGGCGGGCACGTCGCAACGCGCAACAGGAATTTTTTCATGAAGCTGTTTCACATCGGCGTCAATTCGCATTGGAACACCTACCAGACCCTGAAACACCGCTACGGATTTTGTTCTTTGCTCGGTCACGGCGCAATGGTCAGCATGGAATGTTACGAAAAGGCGGGAGGCTTTCCCGAACTCGTCGCGGAGGACCTCTGCATAAGCATAGAGGCGCGGAACAAGGGTTATGCCGTGGTATATGCGCCGAATATCGTCTGCCAAGAGGAGTATCCCGTTGACTATATGGCGTTCAAAAAGCGCCATTCCAAATGGACGCAGGGCAATATGGAGTTCATTAAAAAGTACACGGGAAATATTGTGCGCTCCGGAATGAAGTGGTATGAAAAGTTGGACATCGTGCTTTTCACATATAACCTGCCGCTTACGGCGGTGTTCGCGTTCTTTATAGTAATCAACGTAATCGCTCTGCCGCTGTTGCAGGTGAACCTTGCGGAAATTTATCCGTGGTGGATGTTGATTCCGACGGTGGTTTTCTTTATCGCGCCCATGCTGAACGACATCGTTTTCTGGCTGTTCAGGCTGAATATATTCCGCTTCATAGCATACGTTCTGTGCGTGTTCATACTATACGGGTCTATGTTCTTTACAACTTTTTCAAGCTCGCTTTTGGGGCTTTTGGGCAAGAAAGCCAAATTTATCGTCACTCCGAAGAGTTCGGAAAAGATTAGCGTTTGGCGCGCGATAGGCTTCCAATACAGGGAAATTATTTTCAGCACCGTGCTTATAGCGATTGCGGTGGTTTGTTCTTACTTGGGCAGCGGAAGCCTTTTGCAGGGCGTTTTTGCCGTAATTTTGATGTCGGCGACGGGCTATCTGTCAGTGATTTTGCCGCTGTTTTCCAATATAAGATACAGTGAAACGGAAATTTATCTTGACGACGGCATGACGGTGAACAAGACGCTTGCCTGGAACGGTTCGCTCCGCCGCGGCTATAAGTTGCGCGACTACGGCGGTTGAAAAAAGCAAGATAAAATAAGGTTTGTCAATAAGGCGCCCGCGCTTCAATAAGCGCGGGCGCCGTTAAATTTTTGACGCTTGCTTTTTCCTTATATATATGTTATAATAAGAGTATGAAAACGGGAATATCCACCGCGTCGCTTTTTCTCAGACAGTCTACCGAGGACGCGGCAGTAACAATCAAAAAAATGGGCGCAAGCTGTGCGGAAGTTTTTTTGCAGACCTTTTATGAATACCGCCCCGAATTTTCCAAAGCGCTCGCACCCGAATTGGAGGGGTTGGAAGTCGCTTCGGTGCACGCCACGACGGGCAATTTCGAAGCCCAGCTTTTCAGTCCGTCGCGCAGGCAACGCGGAGACGGCTTTTATTGGCTTGATCAGTTGATGCGTTCCGCACAGCTTTTGGATTGTAAAAATTATACCTTTCACGGCATGGTAAATGCCAAGGGTCACGTTTTTAACGATTATGAAAGGCTTGCGGCAACTTTCCGCGAAATTTCGTCTTTTTGCGCGCGCTACGGCGTTAAACTTTGCCTTGAAAATGTTGTATGGAGCACATACAACCGTCCGGGCGTGTTCCGTGAACTCAAAAACCGCTGTCCCGAACTTTTGGGCGTATTCGATATAAAGCAGGCGCGCAGGTCGGGCTATCCTTATCAAATGTATATCGCGGATATGTCGGGGGCAATTTCGCACGTTCACCTTTCCGACGTCGACGTGGACGGAAAAATCTGCCTCCCCGGCAAGGGCGTCTATAACTTTGAAGAAGTTATTAAACGTTTGAAGGACGCCGGGTTTGACGGTCCCGTTCTCATAGAGGTCTATCACGAAAATTACGGGGATATTTCCGAACTTAAACAGTCCATAGATTATCTTGAAGAAGTTATTTATAAAATAGTGTAGGGTTCTGATGCGCGCTGTTTTTATGATGAAATGTTAAATTATAAAATTTTTTACTTATAATTTTCATCTAAAAAAATTAAAAAATTTTTTAAAAAATACTTGACAATATCGCCCCTATCTGTTAAGATGTAAAGGCTGTCGGTTTTGACAGCGATGTTTTTCTTTGGAAAGACCTCCGACTGATGTCGGTGAACGCGAAGATTGACAACTGCATAGAAGAGAAAGAGAAAAGTACAAAAAGGCAATAAAGATTAATAAAAGAGGTTAATACGGAAAGAAGCGCGAAAGCGAAAAAGCCAA
>CAZQNK010000060.1:0-4931 GCA_964594955.1 uncultured Clostridia bacterium
CCCCCCCCCCCACGTCAAACGTTTGAGCGCAGTTTTTTAATATTTTTTAATTTTTCTTTAAAAAACCTTCCCCTTAAAAAACCTTCCCCCGAACGGAAGAAGGTTTTTTCAATAATCTATTTTGTTGTCCGCGGTTATTCCCCTCAGACGGGTTGTAACCAGATGATATCGGTTTTTAGGCGTTACCTCAAACAGGGTAACGGGTTGGTTTGAAGTTGCGATTGCCCCCGTCATATCCGCGAAATAAGCCGTTCTCCCCGCGCACATGACGACGGGTACGCCGTACAGATATGAATATGAGCGTATCAGCAGGGGCGGCAGACCGTCCTTTAATTCTTCAAGCATAACCACTACCGCGTTACAGCCGCACATGGTAAAAGATTTAAGCGAATCGGGAAAAAGAAGGTCGTTTTCTATGCACAGCCCTATTTTGCAACCGTTTATTTTGTAGAAACCGAGCGAAGAACCGCTTTTATATTCCTCGCCGTCGAGAACGTGGTTCATATCGGCAATTCCGAGGAGCCTGCCCCTGTCCGCCGCTGCCGCAGACTTTCTTAAAAGGCCGCGGCTATCGGTTATACAGCCGCACAAAAGTCCGCAGTCCGCACTTTTCGAAAGTCGCGCCGCACATTCGAATTTTTCGCTTGAACCCTTTAATTCCTGTTCGTAACTGACTTTTCCCAATCCCGAAAAGCCGAAAACGGCGATATCGCACTGCGGCAAGGACTTTCTTTCGCAAACCGATCCCTCGGTAACAACGCAAAATACCATACTTTATATTGTATTTCGTCAAGCAAAAATGTGTTAAAAGAGTTTTATCCGCGCTTTGCACGGCATATTATATCCAGAGGTGTCAAAGTGAAAAAAATATTCTCATCATTACTAATTATATGCGTTTTTATAACAGTATTGTCGCTGTCTGCCTGCGTCGGCGGCGGAGACGGCACGGCAAGCAGGTACAACATCTTCGCCATTTACGACGAGGAAAACCGTACCCTTACGGGCACGGCGGAGCTGGATTACTTCAACAATACCGAAAACGAATTGAACGACCTGAAATTCAACCTTTTCGGCAACGCCTACCGCGAAGGCGCCGTATATGCGCCCGTTTCCGCTACCTATGAAACCGCGGCATACTATGCGGGCAAAAGCTACGGCGGCATGGAAATAACCAACGTTGAAAATTGCGCGGGCTGGACGGTGGCGGGCGCGGATGAAAATATTCTTGTGGTGAACCTTGCTTCGCCGCTGTACCCCGAAGAGCGCGTTACCGTTAAAATAAGCTATACCCTTGCCCTTGCGCAGATAAACCACCGCACGGGCGTTGCGCAGAACGCCGTGAACCTTGGCAACTTTTACCCCGTACTGTGCGCCTATTCCAAGGAGGGATTTATAGAATGTCCCTATTACAGCATAGGCGATCCGTTCGTATCCGAATGTGCCGACTATACGGTAACGATAGACGTTCCTTCCTCCTACATATCGGCGGCAAGCGGCGTTATGACCGATGAAAGCGTGACGGACGGCAGGGCAAAGCGCACATATACCCTTGCAAACGCGCGGGATTTTGCGATAGTGCTTTCTGATAAATTCGAAGTGCTTACGGAAACGGTGGACGGCGTTGCGGTAAACTATTACCACATATCGGACAACAACGCGCAGGTCAGCCTTTCCGCCGCCGCCAACAGTCTGAAATATTTTTCCGAAACGTTCGGCGAGTACGCATACCCTTCCCTTTCCGTGGTGCAGACGGGATTTTGTTACGGCGGAATGGAATACCCCGCGCTTACGATGATTTCAAGCGGGCTGGATTCCGACGCGGGTATTTACACGATCGTGCATGAAAACGCCCACCAATGGTGGTATGCCATGGTCGGAAGCGACCAGCTTAACTGCGCCTGGCAGGACGAGGGACTTGCGGAGTATTCCACGCTGCTTTTCTTTGAAAACAACACAAGTTACGGGTTTACGCGCACGGGACTTATAGGAACGGCGACAAAATCATACCGAGCGTTCTTTTCGGTATTGGGACAGCTGAACGGCACCGTGGATACGAGCATGTCGAGAAAGCTTGACGAATTTTCGGGCGAGTACGAATATAACAATATAACCTATAACAAGGGGCTTATAATGTTCGACTTTTTAAGGACTTCCTTGGGGGACGAAATGTTTTTGAACGGGCTGAGAAATTATTTTGCGGCGTATTCGGGAAAGATTGCCGCCGCTGAGGACTTGTGCGGATCGTTTATAGCGTCCGGCACGGACGTGGAGGGATTTTTCAATTCGTTCATAGACGGAAAGGTCATAATATAAACCGACGACGCCGAGCGGCGCCCGCGCAAAAAAAGCGCGGGCGCCGCTTTTTATACATATTTAACAAATGCTTGCCAAAAAAAATATTATGGTGTATAATATTTTTAAAGTTCCTTAACGGGGACATGCAATATCTTTTCGGAGAGAACGATGGACGTTCCGGACAGTAGTCATTTTACAGGATAAGAAAGATCCGTACCCGACGGCAAAATTTTGCAGGCACGGATCCGTTCCGTGCTATTTTTATGGGAAAACGCGGCATATATGCCGTGCAAACCCTTCCGTACGGTTTTTAAAACCGCAGCGGCATGCAAGATTTTACGAGGTGAGATATGGTTAATTACTTTGCTACGGGCGAGGGCGCACGCCTTGCCAAAACCGACTGTTTTTCTGAAAAATGCTGGGTCGACCTTGTCAACCCCACGGACGACGAGTGCGAGGACGTTGCAATGTTCACGGGCGTGCCCGAGGACATGATAAAAGCGGCGCTGGACGAAGAGGAGCGCGCCCGTACCGAAGCCGACGAAGGCTGTACCATGTTCGTGGTAGACTGCCCCATAATAGAAGAGGGCGACGTGGGCGACTATTATACCACCCTCCCGCTCGCCATTATATATAATAAGCGGTGTATAGTCACGGTTTGCCTGAAAGGCAACGCCGTTTTAAAGGACTTTATCACGGGGCGGGAAAAGATTTACACCGATAAGCCCGTCCACTTTATACTTACGTTTATGTTGGGCAACGCAAAAAGGTTTTTGTACTGCCTTAAACAGATAGACAGAAAAAACCACCGCATACAGTCCGAATTGGGCAGAACAATGCGCAACGCCGAAATTATACAGTTGCTGGATTTGCAAAATTCTCTTGTGTTCTTTTCCACTTCGCTTACCTCTAACGAGCGCGTGCACGAAAAACTTTCCAAAGTTGAGGCCGTTGCCACGCGGGAGGATTATCAGGACCTGTACGACGACGTTTCCATAGAGAACAAGCAGGCGATAGAAACCTGTAACATTTACAAAAACATTTTAAGCGTTACAATGGACGCATACGGTTCGGTGATTTCCAACAATGCAAACGATTCCATGCGCAAACTGACTATAATTACGATATTATTGGCAATCCCCACAATGATTGCGGGATTCTGGGGCATGAATATGCCCGTTCCCTTTGAATCGGGCGTGCAATTTCACGAAACGGGCTGGTTCTGGCTGGTTATAGGCGCAACTCTTGTCGTAACGGTTTGCGTGGCTTTGATGATTTTAAAGCCCAAAAGATTGCGCCCCGCGCAGAAAAAGCGCAGAAAACACGAAAAACGCGAACGCAAATGAGAGGATTTTATGCCGATTTTACAGTACACGTGTATACAATGCAATAAGAATTTCGAAGAGCTGGTAAAAAAATACGACCAACCCGTCCTTTGCCCCGTTTGCGGAAGCCCCGCAAAGCGCTGTTACAGCGGCGCAATGTTTTCGGCAACAGGCAAAACCGCGGTAAAATGCAGCGGAAACTGCTCCAATTGCAGCGGCTGTAAATAATATTGCTTATTAAATCTTCCGAATTTCCAAATAAGGCGCCCTGCGATGCCCGCAGGGCGCCTTATCTTTTACAAACTGCATTTTTACGCAATAAATTTGTCATGAAAATTTTGTTCATTGTCATATTTTTATATTACAAAGTTGACAAAAAAATGCAAAAGTAATATACTGCGTTTATTGAGCGCCGAAAAGTACTCAAAATAAGTTAAGAAGGTAAAACATGAACAAAATAAGAAAATTTTTAATTGCACTGCTTACGTTTGCAATGACCGCAAGTCTTTGCATGTTTGCGGCGTGCGGCGGCGACGAAGTCGGCGACGCAACGATTCAAGTGGACGGCCAGTCCACTTTGCTCCAAACGGATAAATCCCCCGAGGAGCTGAACCCCGACGAAGTGATTTACTCTTTTTTATATAAACAGAGCCAATTTACAAGCTATAAGATTACGACGACGGGTTCCACCTACGCCAAGAAAGGACTTATCAACTATACGCAAAACATCGAAAACGTAAGCATAAAAAACGGCGACGAATATTTTGCGCAATCGGTTTCGACAAGTACTTTCGTAAACCTGACCCACCAATCCTTTGCAAAGACGGTTGACGGCGAAAGCAAAGTGGCTTATCGCAACGCCGACGGCGGCGATATTTCCACGGCGGCGAGGTCGGATTATAAAGGGGTATACGGCGTTTCGCCCGACGACGTTGCGCTCGGCGGATATATCGTCAACGCAAATACCGTGAAATCCTTTTCGGTAGACGTTTCCGATAAAAACGCGTTAAAATACACCGTCGCGCTTAAAGCCGACAGCGACGAGGGGCTTGGCGCGATGAAAGCGCAGATGAAACAGTTCGGCGGTTTGGACGACTATCCCGTGTTTTCCGATATTAAGCTTACGCTGACGCTTAAAAGCGACTGGACGCCCGTAAGCCTTGTGACCGAAGCTTCTTATTCCATAAAAATCGCCGTACTCGGCGAAATGAATTGCACGCAGTCTCTTACCGCGACGTATTCGGACGTCAACGGCGCCGTTGCGATCCCCGACACGCAAGATTTCAACTCGGCTGTCGGCTCTACTCCCAC
>CAZQNK010000061.1:0-4739 GCA_964594955.1 uncultured Clostridia bacterium
TTAAAATTAAGGAAAAACATCGCGGAATACTGCGTTGGGCTTGCGCTTATTTTCGTAAAATTAACGGAGGGATAAGTAAAAATGACGGGTAAAATGGCAATCGTCGGCGACGGCGACAGCATAATGGTTTTTAAAGCGGCGGGCGTAGCTACTTTCCCTGCGGAAGACGGCAAAAAAGCGCGCGAAACTTTGCGTAAGGTCGCAAGGAATTACAGTATAATTTTCATAACCGAAAACCTCGCCCGCGAAATTTCCGATTTTTTAAAGCGCTTCGATGAAGAGCCTTACCCCGTGGTTTTAGTTATACCTTCGGGCAGCGGTTCTTCGGGCTACGGCGACGAAATGCTGAAAAGCGCAATGGAGCGCGCTCTGGGCGTAGATATTTTGTTCAACAAAAATTAAGCCGCAAATCGGCTGTTAAAATAGCAATAAGCAACCCCTAAACTTCGGTATATTTCGGGTTGTACTAATAAATGAGGGTATTATGGCAGGTAAAATAATAAAGGTTTCCGGACCACTTATAATTGCCGAAAATATGGCGGACTGCAAGATGTACGACGTCGTTCGCGTCTCCAAAATGGGGCTTATAGGGGAAATTATAGAACTCCGCGGCGACAAAGCTTCCATACAGGTCTATGAAGAAACTTCGGGGCTCGGAATAGGCGAAGAGGTGATCTCCACGGGCGAGCCGCTTTCCGCCGAACTCGCTCCCGGACTCCTTACAGGCATTTTCGACGGAATCCAGCGTCCGCTCACAACGCTGTATTTCAAATACGGCGACAGAATTTCAAGGGGCGTTTCGGTAAACAATCTTGACAGAAATCAAAAATGGCACTTTGTTCCCTCCGTTAAGGTGGGGGATGAGGTTGCCGAGGGCGACGTTCTCGGTACTGTGCAGGAGACGGAAATTATCGAACACAGAATAACCGTTCCTTACGGCGTAAAGGGCAAGATATCCTCGATTAAAGAGGGTGATTATACTATCGTTGAAAAAATTGCGACGGTGACTGCGGCAAAGGGAAGCACGGACGTGTGTATGCTGAAAAAATGGCCTGTAAGAAAGGGCAGACCCTACCGCGAAAAACTTTCGCCCGATGAACCCATGGTTACGGGTCAAAGGGTCATAGATACCCTCTTTCCCATAGCGAAAGGCGGCGTTGCCGCCGTTCCCGGACCTTTTGGCAGCGGCAAAACAGTCGTGCAGCACCAGATAGCCAAGTGGGCGGACGCGGACATCGTCGTTTACGTCGGTTGCGGCGAACGCGGCAACGAAATGACTGACGTTTTGAACGAATTCCCCGCTTTGAAGGACCCTAAAACGGGCGAACCTATAATGAAGCGTACGGTGCTTATCGCCAATACTTCCGATATGCCCGTTGCCGCGCGTGAAGCTTCAATATATACGGGTATAACCATTGCCGAATACTTCCGCGACATGGGTTATAACGTGGCTATAATGGCGGATTCTACTTCGCGTTGGGCGGAAGCTCTGCGTGAAATGAGCGGCCGTCTCGAAGAAATGCCCGGCGACGAGGGTTATCCCGCTTATCTTTCCAGCCGTCTGTCGGAATTTTATGAAAGAGCGGGTATGGTCAAAATTCTCGGCAAGGGTGACAGAACGGGTTCTGTAACTGCAATAGGCGCGGTTTCGCCCCCCGGCGGCGACCTTTCGGAACCCGTTTCGCAGGCTACTTTGCGCATAGTCAAGGTGTTCTGGGGACTTTCGGCGTCGCTCGCATATAAGCGTCATTTTCCCGCGATAGATTGGCTAATAAGCTATTCGCTGTACGCCGATAAAATGAGCGAGTGGTACGACAGGTCGGTCGGCGCTGACTTTTTAAAGTATCGTTCGTTCGTAATGAAAATTTTGCAGGAAGAGGCGGCTCTTGACGAAATCGTCCGCCTTGTCGGTATGGACGCGCTTTCCTCCAAGGATAGACTCACGATGGAAACCGCCAAGATGATCCGCGAGGACTATCTTCACCAGAACGCTTTCCATGAAGTGGATACCTATACGTCCCTCAAAAAACAGCTTAAAATGCTTCATCTTATCTGCGAATTCCACCGTCTTGCGTCCGAAGCGATTGCCGCTTTCGCCTCGCTGGACGACGTTATCGCTTGTCCCAGCAAGGACAGGATAGGCAGGGCTAAATATATCCCCGAAGAAAACCTTTCCGAGTTGGATGATATCTGCAAATCTATGACGATAGAGCTGACGGCGCTTGCCAAGGGAGGCGAAGAAGATGTATAAGGAATATAAAACCATACGGGAGGTCGTAGGACCTTTGATGCTCGTGGACGGGGTAGAGGGCGTCACATATAACGAACTTGTCGATATAATCTGTGCAAACGGCGAAGTCCGCCGCGGCAAAGTGCTTGAAATAAACGGCGATAAGGCGGTAGTCCAGCTGTTTGAAAATTCTCAGGGTTTACAGATTTCAACGTCGAAAGTCCGCTTTTCGGGTCACAGCCAACAGCTCGCCGTTTCCAGGGAGATGCTCGGCAGGGTGTTCGACGGAATGGGCAATCCCCGCGACGGCGGCGCCGCAATCATTCCCGAAAAGCTTATGGACATAAACGGCGAACCCATCAACCCCGCCGCCCGCGACTACCCTAACGAGTTTATCCAGACGGGTATATCCGCGATTGACGGACTCAACACCTTGGTCAGGGGACAAAAGCTGCCCGTGTTTTCGATGAGCGGTCTGCCCCATGCGGAACTTGCCGCACAGATAGCAAGGCAGGCTAAGGTAAGAAACAGCGAAAGCAATTTCGCGGTCGTATTCGCCGCTATCGGCATAACGTTTGAAGAGGCGCAGTACTTTGTGGACGACTTCAAACGCACGGGCGCGATTGAAAGAACGGTGCTTTTCACCAATCTCGCAAACGACCCCGCCGTAGAGCGCATTGCAACGCCGCGAATGGCTTTGACCTGTGCCGAATATCTTGCGTTCGAATGCGGCATGCACGTTCTTGTAATAATGACGGATATAACCAACTATGCCGAAGCCCTGCGCGAAGTTTCTGCGGCGCGCCGCGAAGTCCCCGGCAGGCGCGGTTATCCCGGTTATCTTTATACCGACCTTGCAACCATGTACGAACGTGCGGGCAGAATCCGCGGCTGTGCGGGTTCCATAACCCAGATCCCCGTATTGACCATGCCGGAAGAGGATAAAACCCATCCCATACCCGACTTAACGGGTTATATCACGGAGGGACAGATAATTCTTTCGCGCGACCTCTATAAAAAGGGTATAAACCCGCCCATAGACGTGTTGCCGTCCCTTTCGAGATTGAAGGATAAGGGCACGGGGCGCGGCAAAACGCGTGAAGATCATTCCGATACGATGAACCAGTTGTTTGCGGCGTATGCCCGCGGCAACGAGTGCAAAGAACTATCCGCAATTCTCGGCGAAAGCGCGCTTTCGGATACCGATAAATTGTACGCAAAGTTTGCGGATGAATTTGAAAAGCAGTACGTCAACCAAGGTTTCAATACCGACAGATCGATTGAAGAAACGCTTGATTTGGGCTGGAAGCTTTTAAAAATTCTCCCCGTCGGCGAATTAAAGCGTATTCGTCAGGAATATATTGATAAATATCTCAATAATCAGGAAGATTAGCAGGCGCAAAACACGCCTTATGCTGTTAACCAAGGTATTATATGGCAAGACTTAACGTAAACCCTACAAGAATGGAACTGAAAAAATTGCGCGCGCGGCTTTCAACGGCTGTCAGGGGGCATAAACTGCTCAAAGACAAGTCCGATGAAATGGTGCGCCGCTTTACCGTTCTTTTAAAGGAAAACAAGCGGCTCCGCGACGAGGTCGAAAAGGAGCTATCGGAAATTCTTCGTCAATTCGGCATTGCGCGTTCCGTCACTCCGTCGTACAGTGCGGAGGCGGCGTTTTCCATGCCGTCGGTGGCCATAAACGCGGAATGCTCAGTTCAGAGTATAATGGGCGTGGACGTGCCTAAGATAGAATTTACGGAATTAAAAAGGACGGACGGCCTGCCCTACGCTTATTCGGAAATCACAAGCGAGGCAGACTATTCCGTTGCAAAGGCTTCCGCGCTGCTGCCGAAAATGGTTCAGCTTGCCCAGACTGAAAAGGCGGTCCGTATGCTTGCGGACGAGATAGAGCGCAACAAACGCCGCGTAAACGCACTTGAATACGTCATGATTCCCCAGCTTGAAGAAACGATAAAATACATCCGCAGCAAACTTGACGAAAACGAGCGCGCCGCGCTTGTAAGATTGATGAAGGTTAAAAGCAAATAAAATCATTTTATGTATAAAAAGCCCGCAAGCCGAAAATTTCAGCCCGCGGGCATTTTAAATGGAAGATTGTATATACTGCTGTTACGGAGGTAACGATATGAAATTGAACTGCGGTGATACCTGCATAAGATCGGGCAACTATAAAGTTGTAGACGAAAACGGCAAAGTTATCAACTTAGTCTATGTGAACGAAGGCGAAACAATGCCTCCCACACAGTATTCCGACTGCCATTATGAATCCGAGTCATAATCGGTTTTTATCAAATAACGGAATGATGCGGGTAGCGGCTTTTATGCCGCTACCCGCATTTTGTATGGGAAAGAACGTAAAATTTTTCCGCAAACGATTGAAAGAGGCGTAAAATTGTGTTATAATACTTTTGCGACACAACTGAACAATTTTTTTGGGGTAAGTATACTTTCGGTAGAAGTGTACGTATTTTTGCTTTACATAAAT
>CAZQNK010000062.1:0-4643 GCA_964594955.1 uncultured Clostridia bacterium
GTTTTCATAGGGAGAGGCGGCCATTTGCGGCGAAAAAGGTATGTAATTGGAGTAGGCAAACCTTTTCTTCCGCTACACGGCGGAATGTTGCGGGCGTTAAAAAGGGAAACGACCCGCTCCGTCACGGTTTTGGTGTGGTAATTAAAATTGCAGTGATTTAAGAAATATAACACTATTCCCGCTATCGCTGTCCCTTTCGTCACGCAGTGACATAATCGGGCGGGCGGGCGGAAACATTATTGTCATTCCGAGCGTAGTGCGGAGCGCGCAGTCGAGGAATCCCCCAAACAAGGAACGGCGTTTCAAGGGGATCTCTCCGCTCGGCGTTGCTTATCTTAGTCGTTGGTTTCTACGTTGTTAGTCGTAGCCGTGCCTTGAACCTGCTCTACCGTAATTGTCAGGCCGAACGTCAGCGACGTGGTTGCCGTGTATACGGTGGGAGTAGACTCTCTTTTTGTATCGGTTGCCGCATACACTTTCGCTGTGTTGTTACTATACACGTCAATTATTTCGCCCTTGGGGCCGAGCGTCGTATATGCTGCGGTTTCAGTACTTGATGTTTCATTAGTTTCAGTTGCTGTATCATCTGCATACGCAACCGACGCGTTATACGAAGCACCTTCTCCCTCTTCTTTACTCTCTGTGCTTGCGCCGCCCCTTATCGCACCAAGAATGGTATCGTAAAGGTTTTCGGTATCCTTGTCGGGATCCGACGCATTACTATCCGCTTCAAACGGCCACTCCCAGCTGAGTTTGTAGTAGCCCGCATAATCATATGTACCGTTGGGAGCGATTTCTTTGGTCATGGAGTTCAGCACGCCCGCCAAAACTTCATAGCCTACGCCTTCGACTTTGTTATTGCTCGAAGTAGTCGAAATGGAATATGAGCCGTCGGAATCCGTCGTATAATAAACGTCACCGTAACTTGTATCGGTACTACTCGATTTTTTCGTCAGCGTCCACTTGATGGGCTCGTAGGTCTTTTCGGTGGTAGTGCTACCGGAAGTTTCATTCCATTTCAGCTGAATCGTTTCTGCCGTCGTGTCGCTATCGGAATCGTCGGAACTGTCGCTGTCCGCTACCGCCACGGTGATTTGGCTTCTAACTTCCGCACTGCCGGCAATATTGAACGTAAGGCTGCCTTCCGTTCCGGGGGCTACGACGATGTTGTCAGACGAACTTGCCTTAACGCCTACGGAAGCAGAATCGGTGTTAGGATAGCTGATTGCCACGTTATTCGTGTAATCTGCCTCATACCCGTACGCATTGCTGAACCATTTATCGGAATCAAGACCGACCTGCCAGCCCCACTTGGCGACGTTCGCCGTTTGGGTTGATACTTGTTTGCTTGATATGTATTTTGCCAAAGTGACTCCGCTAAGGCTGAGCACGATTGCAACGCAAAGCAAAATCGCAACCAACAATACGATTATAGACTTGCTTTTTTTGTTTGTCTTTGTCTTTTCCATTTTGCATTACTCCTCTTTACATTTTTCTGTTAACGCGCTATCGCGTTAATAATATCAGTTATCTTTATTTTATCACACTGCCCCCCCCCCCACGTCAAGTAAACTGACGGAGTTTTTTATACTCTTTTACAATTTTTTTTGATTAAACGGACGCACGGCAGCGCCGAAACGAAAAATCCGCGCGCGACTTTATGCGGCGGATTGACTTTGCGGAAGGATAATGGTATTATATCAATATATGATTAAGCTTGTGGCTTCCGATCTGGACGGAACGCTTTTGCCGCCCGACGGGAAACTTCCGAACGAAACGTTTGATTTGATAGAAAAACTTTATAAAAAGGGGATAATATTCGCCGCCGCAAGCGGAAGGCAACTGTCCAACCTTAAATTGCTGTTTGAACCCGTGCTTGATAAAATTGCCATTATAGCGGAAAACGGCGGGCTTTGCCTGTACGGCGGGAAGATAATTTTTTCCGACCCCACCCCCGCCGAAAGCGTTTACTACGCGCTGGGCGTTATTAACGAAGAGCGCGGGCTGTATCCACTGCTGTCCTGCGCGGACTGCGCATATTATGTGAGCGGCAATCCCGATTTTGAGGAGGTCGTGCATAAATTCTATTCAAACGCCGTGCGCGTGGCAAGTTTTGAGGGAATTCCCGAGCGCGAAACGGTGTTTAAAATTTCCGTCTGGGACGAAAAGCCGCCCTGCGCCAACCACGGCGGCAAAGTTCTTCCGCCAAAAATAAAGGGGCTGCGCACGATGGTTTCGGGACGGGACTGGCTGGACGTTTCCGCCCCGACCGCGAACAAGGGCGAGGCGCTTAAAGCGCTTATGGCAAAAATCGGCGCGGCGGCGGAAGAGTGCATGGCTTTCGGCGACCATATGAACGATTTGGAAATGCTGCTTGCAAGCGGCAACGGATACGTCACCGCCAACGCGTTTGCGGGGTTGAAAGAATTGATTAAAAACGAAGTGCCCTCCAACGCGGAATACGGAGTAATTCAGAAATTAAAGGAGCTGTTATGAAACTTTTTATTGCGTCCGACATACACGGTTCGGCAAAATACTGCCGCGATATGCTTGAAGCTTACGCGCGCGAACGCGCCGACCAACTTATTTTGCTGGGCGACATACTTTACCACGGACCGAGGAACCCCCTGCCCGCGGAGTACTGCCCCGCCGACGTTGCAACGCTGCTTGCGCCCTATAAAGAGAAAATTTTGTGCGTGCGCGGCAACTGCGACAGCGAAGTAGACCAAATGGTATTGCCCTTCCCCGCGCTTTCCGACTACGCAACGGTATTTGCCGACGGGGTGCGCATTGTGCTTTCGCACGGGCACAGGCAGGTTCCGCCGATGGGCAAGGGCGACGTGTATCTTACGGGGCACACGCACGTTCCGCTGAACACGGTAGAGCCAGAAGGATATATACATCTGAACCCCGGGTCGGTTTCGCTGCCCAAAGAGGATAGCGTGCGCGGATATATAGTGTTTGAAAAGGGCGTGTTTGCCTTTAAATCGCTTGACGGAAAGCAATACGACAAAAGAGAAATATAAAAATCAAAAGCCCCGCGTAAAACGCGGGGCTTTAATATTATTCGAGTAAAAGTTTGTTGAACAGCAACGTCCAGATGACGTCAACCCATCCGATAACTACGCCGAAGATAGTTACTACAAGACATACGACAAGTCTTATGATGCCGCCCTTTTTAAGCCAGGTGGACCATCTGACAAGAATTTCCACAACCCAGTTTACAACGGGGATGAGAAGTAGAATGACCTGAATCAATTTGTTTTGTTTATGAAACCAAGCGCTCATACAATATCTCCTTTTTTTATAATACATACATTATAGCACATATAAAATATTTGTCAAGAAAATTTTTAAATTAATGGATTTTCGGCGGCGTATACGGTATTACAAAATTTATTTTAAAAAAACATATATTGTTAATATACGTTATTTGACATATTTTTTAAATTAATTATAATATAAGTATATTAATTTAAAGGAGATATATTATGAAAGAATTTCTTAACCAAGTCAACGGACTGCCGCTGATAGTAAAACTTATTCTTTGCATCCCCTGCATTGAAATTTTTTACGGTATTTGCCGCGTAGTGAACGGCGTTTGCAAAAACGACGTGCTTTGGATTGTATTGGCTATACTTACAATCGTTCCCGGCGCATTCTTCATGTGGATCCTTGACGTTATCTGGGTGCTTTTGTACGGTCACGCTATTCTTCTCGGCGAAACAATGTTCGGTTAAGGGATATGCGGCGCGGGCGTTTCCGTTATAAAATTTGCCCGCCCGTTTGAACGCGTCTAAGACAAATAAACATGAATTAAAGCCATGCGCCCGCGCACTTATCGTGCGCGGGCGCAATTTTTATTAATTTACGGTAATTTCAGTTTAATCCGAATAAGTTTCCGAATGAAAATTCATTCGGGATTTTTACAGCGCGGCTGCGCCTTTAACGCAACGGCGGCTGTGGTTCACCTTAAAATATCTATCCGCCGAGAGTAACCGACCCGTTTAAAACTCCGTTGAAAATTCCCCTCATCCAGCTTATAAATACCGACCACAACGCGGGGATTTCCTCCAACGCGGCATACACCGCGTCTTTCATGGTTTCCGCGTCTGACACCGTGACCGAAACGTCCGAACCATTTGCATAAACGCCGCCGACGGCTATCCGCCCTACCGCGCCGCCGCCGATTGCAACGTAATATCCCGCGGCATAGCCGCCCACGGAAAACAGTCCCGCGGCACAGCCGCCCATGGCAAAGAGCCCTATCGCAAGTCCGCCAAGCGCAATTGCTCCGACTGCGATTGCGCCCGAAGCGGTCAACCCCGCAACCAAAAGTCCGAAAGCGAACACGCCGAGGGAGAGCAATCCCAACGACAGCACGCCCAAACTTAACAGCCCTACGGAAATTATGCCGCGCGCCTTTAACCCCAGCGCGATTATACCCGTAGCCGTTCTGCCCAATCCTATATTGACGTGCACGAGCGGAAGCTTGCCCAGACATGTTTTGCTTTTATACTCGAAGTAAAACGAATTTAAGCTGAAACTCCAATTAACGTTACGCCGTTTTTTAACAGGTTCTTCGCCGTCGGATTGAACCTCTTCTTCCGCCTCCGCATGAACGTTGAAATTTTCTTCGTTAT
>CAZQNK010000063.1:0-4552 GCA_964594955.1 uncultured Clostridia bacterium
TATTCCCCTGCCGTCGGCGCCGTCGGAACAGGCAACAAGCCCGAACGCGAGAGCAAGCACGCAACAGACAGAACAAACAAATGTCAAAACTTTAATCAACAATGATTTGCTTTTTTGCATTTTTTGTGTCTCCTTTTTATTTATTAATAAATTTTTGCTAAATTTTACTCTGCGGAAAAATTTCCGCATTTGACCGGGCATTAATCCTTCACGGCGGACGTAAAATGTACAGACGAAACTATACATACAATGCTTTACGGCATCAGCACCGCGCCCGACGGGCAGAATAATACCTAGACATTTATAATCTTACCTCATTTGGGCAATGATGTCAACTATTTTCAATAAAATATTTTCATTAAATTTTATAATCGGAATTAATTTGCGGACAACCGAAACGTTGCAAATGCGCCAAAAACAGGATTAAACCGACGATTTTTGCGCCGAAATCCGCTGATTTTGGCTTTTTATGCCGCATTGGCTGTTAAAATTTTCCAAATTTTACGCAAATCTGCCGAACGGGAAGAATTTTCTTTCACGCTTTTTAATTATTTTCTTTCACTCTTATTAATTAATATGAAAGCCGTTTTTTATTTCATTATTTAATATAACTTTATTTGATATTACTTGCTTGCCCCGTTTACACCTTTTGCCCCGTTAGCGCCGTTTGCGTTTTTTGTGCCCGTGTGCGTTTTTTGCGTTTTTTTGCGCCCATGTGCCGTTTTTTGCCGCGGAATTTTGCGTGCCGTTGCGCCTTTCGCGTTTTTAGCGCCCATGAGTGTTTTTTGCGTTTTTGCGCCTTTTGCATTTTGCGTTTTTAGTGCCCGTGTGCGTTTTTTGCGTTTTTAGCGCCCATGCGCGCGCCCTCCACTGTCATCTTGAGCGTAGTGAGCGTAGCGAACGAAGTCGAAAGATCTCATCTTTCTTTGGCGGCTTTGCTTGGGGGATTCTTCACTGCGTTCAGAATGACACGGAACGCGCTACGCGCGAGATTCTTCACTGCGTTCAGAATGACAAGAAGGAAACGGCGGTTTTTACGGGGGATCTCTCCGCGCCGTTCACTGCGTTCACTTTGGTCGAGATGACAGGTTGGCACGGCAATATTCAAGGGGGGATCTCTCCGCGCCGTTCACTCCGTTCACTTTGGTCGAGATGACAGACGAAGGCGTTTCCGCTCCCTCGGTCGGGATGACAGACGGGCGTTTCCGCTCCCTCGGTCAAAGTGACAAGGGCGCGGACGGAGTGAAAACCTTATTGTCCCTGTCCGTCACGCAGTGACATAATCGGGCGGGCGGGCGGGAACCTTATTGTCATTCCGAGCGGAGCGCAAAGCGCGCAGTCGCGTTTTTCCCTCTTTTGTCATTCCGACTAAGCGCAGCGCATGGAGGAATCCCCCAGGCAAGGAAACGGCGGTTTTTACGGGGGATCTCTCCGCGCCGTTCACTGCGTTCACTTTGGTCGAGATGACAGGGCGATCGCTTCCGCTCCCTCGGTCGAGATGACAGACGAAGGCGTTTCCGCTCCCTCGGTCGGGATGACAAAAGCCGCGTTACCATATTATTATATATAATATATAGGGCGATTGTTAAAAAACTTATCTGCCAAACTATAAGTCAACGCCGCGGTTTTTTGCGAACGGCAAATCGGCCGTGTAATGGGCGGAAAGTTAAAGCTGTTTGACTTCCGTATATGCCATTACGAAAGGTCCTGTACCCTTTGCGTCGTTTTCGACAACGGGTTCGGAAATATAATATTCGAAAGTGCCGTCGCGGCGGCGGTTGGTTTCGGGACCCAATCCCGCCATAAGACAAATGCCGCCAAGGTTCAATTTGCCGTCCGTTTCAGTCAGATATTCATTGCAGATGCCGTCAAACACGGATTTGCCCGTTGCCGCATACTTTTTATCCACGAATCCGAGACGCGCGCCCTTCATCATGGCGTAGGCGATCATTGCGCTTCCCGAAGTTTCAAGATAGTTCCCCGCTCTGCCGCCCTGGTCGACAACCTGCCAGAACATATGCTTTTCGGGATCGATGTACCTTTCAAGTCCCTCTATCGTATCCTTAAATATAGCTATAAGACGGGAACGGAGGGCGGGGGCTTCGCTTGTTTCGGCAGTGAAATAGCCTATCGCGTCCACCAAGCCGACGGTATACCAGCCCACGGAACGAAGCCAGAAGCTTTTTGACAAGCCCGTTTCTTTATCGCTCCAGAAAGCCTGCTTTGACGCATCCCAACCGTGATAATAGAGGCGTTTTTCCTTGTCGTACATGTTATCATATACGCTTTGGAACTGGTTTACTATATCCGCATAGTTCTTACCGCCGTTAAATTCCGTTTCATAACGGGTATAGAAAACCTGCGCCATATACAATCCGTCAAGCCACACCTGGTTGGGATAGATTTTTTTGTGCCAGAAGTTGCCCGTTGCCGTGCGGGGCTGACCCTGAATCTGGCTGTATAAAAGAGCGATTGCCTTTTTATATTTTTCCTTACCCGTTTCGCGGTATAGATCGAACAGGACCCTGCCTTCGTTGATGTTATCAACGTTGTATGTATCCAGCTCGTATCCGCGGATAGAGCCGTCTTCAAAAACATAGTAATCCACAAATTTATCGATAAATTCGATATAACGCCTGACCCCCGTCTGTTTATAGATAGTATAAAGCGAGGTCATCATACAGCCGTCGATGTAATTCCAGCCGGGCGCCTTGCCGTGTTTGATGTTTTCAATGTTCCAAATAGGCGCTTCGGGCGTGGTATCGTCAATAAGACGGTCTATATATTTGTCTATAATTGAATAATCCATATATCCCCCCTGTTTTTTTGATCGGTCACGGCATATGCCGCTTTAAAAGTTTATTTTTATTAAATTAAGCCCGCCGAAAGCCTGCGGCTTCCGGCGGGCTTCATAGCCTTAAAATTTTATTCTTCCGTAACCTTGCCGCAATTCTTTTTTATTATTTTTTCACCCTCGACCCCGTCGAACGTCACGTTTTTAAGCACAAGATGTTCAACGTTATCGACATAAAGCCCTTCCTTACAGAAATCACGCACGTTTTCAAGCATAGCGGGCTTGAAAGGTTTTGCGTCGGACTTAAACGAGAAGCTTACGTTTTCGATTACAACTTCCTTAATGGGCTGTTCCGCAAGTCCGTCGAAATAACCCGCCATACATTCGCAATCAACACATTCGATGTCGCGGAATACAAACCTGCCGAGATAGGGCGTGCCGTCGTCCACGGGAGTGTGCGGGTCGCGCGACCAGACGTATTCCGTATGCCCGTCGGGATCGCAGAAATAATACATATTTATTACAAGAGGAGTGATTACGTTAATCATTTTGATATTTTCAAAATCTACTCCGTCGATTACTCCGTCCTTGCCCCTGCCGCGGCGGGATTTTATGCGCAATCCCCTATCCGTATGTTTGAATACGCACTGCGAAACAGAAAGGTTGGTCACGCCGCCGCTCATTTCGCTGCCGAGAACGATTGCGCCGTGCCCGTCCTGAAACAGGTTGTTGCGCAAAGTGTGTAAATTTGCGGGCGTTTTATACGTTTTGCCCATGTAAAGTTTGCCGCTTTTTATTGCGCAACAGTCGTCCCCCACGCTGAATACGCAGCCGAATATATCTACTTTATTGCAGCTTTCGGGGTCAAGCCCGTCCGTATTGGGACCGGTGTAGGGGTTTTTTATTCTTAAATCATAGAAGCCGAGATTTTCCGAGAAGAATGGATGAAGGTTCCAGGACGCCGAATTTTTACATGTTATGCCGTGGAGCGCAACGTTTTCACACTTATTCAGAAATACAAGGCGGGGACGCGCAACTTTTCTGCCCTTGGGAGTCGCCCACCAAGTGGAATTATCGGCATTGCCGTTAATGGCCCCCTCCCCCACGATTTTTATGTTTTTCTGTCTGTATGCAGAAACGAAAGATTGGTGGCAATCGAAAGGTTCTCCCTCCCAGCTTGCCAAAATTTCTTCCTTGCCGTCAATATAAGTGCGTGCGGGGATATAGGGATAATTTTTTTCATCCGTATCGCCCAAAAGCTGCGCGCCTTTCTTTATTTCAATCGTAACGTCGCTTTTAAGAACAATGGGGCGGACGAGATAATCGCCCTCGGCAAGCAGAACCCTGCCGCCAGCAGGGCAGCTATCTATCGCCATCTGGACGAAATAGGTATCGTCCGTCACGCCGTCGCCCCTGGCGCCGAGCTTTTTTACGTCTATCAATCCCGTCTCGGAATCGGTCACAAACGTTATCTGCCCCTCATCCGCGGTAGTGCCGACGGTATATTCCGTCGCGGGCGTTAAATTAAACAGCGAAAACACATTGGTTGTCCGTTCGGCTTCCTCAACAACGCCGTTAACGATGACTTTATAAGGCGCGGGGGCGTAGTACGGTTCTTTATTATCCAACTCAAAGCACGCCGACGTACTTGAAACAAATAATTTTTTAAACATTTACTTTCTCCTTCCGCTTATGTGACATCTTTTTAACGAGCGCGACGACGCCGTCCTTAATTCCTATGAAAACCATATCGACAAT
>CAZQNK010000064.1:0-4062 GCA_964594955.1 uncultured Clostridia bacterium
GTATGGGTGAACTTCACCTCGACATTATCGTTGACAGACTTTTGAGAGAGTTCAAAGTCGAAGCCAACGTCGGCGCGCCTCAGGTCGCATACCGCGAAACTATCCGTCAGGCTGTTGACTGCGAAGGCCTTTACAAGAGGCAGTCAGGCGGTAAAGGCCAGTACGGTCACTGTAAACTTCACCTTATCCCCGGCGAACCCGGTTCGGGCTATACTTTTGAAGATCTCACCGTCGGCGGCTCTATTCCCAAGGAATATATCCCCGCTATCGACAAGGGTATTCGCGGCGCCGCAAAGAACGGTTTCCTTGCAGGCTATGAAGTAGTTGACTTCAAAGTACAGGTATACGACGGAAGCTATCACGAGGTCGACTCCTCCGAAATGGCGTTCCAGATCGCGGGCTCCATGGGCTTTAAGGACGGTATGGCTAAGGCCAAGGCAGTCCTCCTCGAACCCATCATGAAGGTTGAAATTATCACTCCCGACGATTATTTCGGCGATATAATGGGTAACGTAACCGCACGCCGCGGCACTATCGTTTCAACGGACGACAGAGCGGGCGCAAAGGTTGTTGACGCGGAAGTTCCCCTTTCCGAAATGTTCGGTTATGCAACGGATCTTCGTTCGCGCACGCAGGGCCGTGGTCAGTTCACCATGCAGTTCGACCACTATGCGGAAGTTCCCAAGTCCGTATCCGAAAAGGTTATCGGCGAGCGTGCGAAAAAGAACGGCTAAATAAAAGCTTCTCTGCGCATATGCTTCGCAATACGTCGTCGTGCGTCGAATTTCTCGGGTCGTGTACGTCCGTGTACACTCCCCTGCGTAAATTCTAACACTCCTTGTCTTGCTTGTATATCCGCAGAGGGGGTATAGTTGCAATCACAGTATAAGCTTCTCTGCGTTTATGCTTCGCAATACGTCGTCGTGCGCGGAATGGAGTTTTAATAAAACATAAATTAATAGCGCAAAGAATTTTTAAAAATCCACGCAAATTTAATTGTGTTTTTAATAATTTTAATATATAATAGTAAAGACGCTGAAAGGCGCAGGCAGAAATGTCAATGATAGATAGCTGCGTAAACCCCAACGGGGAAGTTAGTTATCATTTTTATAAAATCTTTAATAAGGAGAAACAAAAATGGCAAAGGCTAAGTACGACAACAGCAAGCCCCACGTTAACATTGGTACCATCGGACATGTTGACCACGGCAAAACCACTCTGACCGCAGCTATCACTATGGTAATGGCGTGCAAAGGTCAGGCAGCAAGAATGAAATACGATGAAATCGATAAGGCGCCCGAAGAAAAGGCGCGCGGTATTACAATTAATACCGCTCACGTCGAATATCAGACGGACAAGCGTCACTACGCGCACGTTGACTGCCCGGGACATGCAGACTATGTAAAGAACATGATTACAGGTGCGGCTCAGATGGACGGCGCTATCCTTGTAGTTGCGGCGACCGACGGTCCCATGCCCCAGACGAAAGAACACATTCTTCTTTCCCGTCAGGTAGGCGTTCCCTACATCGTTGTATTCCTCAATAAAATCGACCAGATGGACGACCCCGAACTTCTCGAACTCGTTGAAATGGAAATCACCGACACTCTTGAAAGTTACGGCTTCACCGGTTGCCCCATTATCAGGGGTTCCGCTCTCAAAGCGCTTGAAAAGGCTACCTCGGGTATTTCCGACGCGGAAGTTCTTGCGGCTCCCGAATGCCAGTGCATTCTCGAACTTATGGACACCATCGACAGCTATATCCCCACTCCCGTAAGAGATACGGATAAGCCCTTCCTTCTTCCCGTCGAGGACGTATTCACCATTTCCGGACGCGGCACCGTTGCCACCGGCCGTGTAGAGCGCGGTAAGGCTCATGTAGGCGATCCTACAGAAATCGTCGGTCTTATCGATAAGCCTGTTTCAACCGTTATTACCGGTCTTGAAATGTTCCACAAGAGCGTTGACGAAGCTATCGCAGGTTTCAACATCGGCGCGCTTCTCCGCGGCATTGACAGAAAGGGCGTTGAAAAGGGACAGGTTCTCGCTAAACCCGGTTCGGTTAAAACGGCTACCAAGTTCACCGCACAGGTGTACGTTCTTAAAGCCGAAGAAGGCGGCAGACATACTCCGTTCTTTAACCACTATCGTCCCCAGTTCTTCATCAGAACGACCGACGTTACAGGTTCAATCGCTCTTCCCGAAGGCACCGAAATGGTTATGCCCGGCGATAACGTAGAAATTTCCGTTGAGCTTATCAAGCCCGTTGCGGTAGAAGAAAAACTTCGTTTCGCTATCCGTGAAGGCGGCAGAACGGTTGGTTCCGGTACTATCGTTAAGGTTCTTTAATTAATTAAAAATCATTCTCCCCGCGCATTAAATGCGCGGGGAGTTTTTTACGTTCTCACATATTCCAACATGCTAATTTCTTTTTTTACCCTGCCGTAATACTCGCTTTTTAAAAATTGGGAGGAGCTCTTATATTTGCCCGTCAACACTTCGTCCGCCGACTTTGCAACGGCTTCGGGTTGAAGTTCGGCAAAGCTTGAAAGTTTTTCAATCGCGGAATATGTTTCCGCCGTCAGGTATTGTTTTGCAATTTTTTTGAACTCTTTGAAGTTGATTTCATGCGTAGGATTTTGATAGAACCATGCGCCTTTTTCCCTGTCAACGTAGCGGTGCAGGTCATTCAGTATGCAAATTTCCCTTTTGAAAACTTCTTCGGATTTATCCGATAATTTACGGTTTATAGCCTGCATTTGTGCAAAGAGCGGCATATTTTCAATTGTTTTTGCGGTTTCTTCATTGATTTTATCTGCAACGGAATCGTCTATTTCAGCCATGTGGTAAAGTTGAAAAACTTCATGGGTCAGACAGGAATAGATTACTTTGTCGCCTTTCATAAGGCATAGATTATCCAATAAAAATATGCCGTCTTTTTGAAAGGCGCAGCAAATGCCTTGCTTTTTTATGTGTTTTGCAAGTTCGGGCGTAAGACGGAATTTAAATAAATTTCCGTACATGCCCAGGTTTTCTCCCCTTTTGCAAGAGATTAACGCGGGAATTATATCTTCGTATTCGGTGCCGTACAGGTCATAAATATCCTCTATTCCGTAATCGTCGTAGCTCATAAGCTCCGCAACGTCGCTTTCGGATAAAATTATATCCGTCACTCTTTCCGCAACTTCATTGAATATAGTGAAAAACCGAATATCTTCCAAATACATATTTGCGCACCCCGTATTTATATTTTATCATGGAACGTTATTAATTGCAACTTGATAATAAATTGCATGGGTCAAAATATTCAAAGGGATTAGGGGCAGAATTTCATATTTTACGCAAATCGGGAAAGATTGATATCCTTTATGAAGTGAAATAAAGTCGGTTGCAAAACGCCCGATTTTAATTCAACATTTCTTAGTTTAATAGCGCTTAAAATGATTGACAAAGAAAAATTTATTTTATATAATATGTAAGCTGTTTGATTGAAGGATAATTGAATATGCACCGTTAGCTCAACCGGAAAGAGCGACGAGCGGCACATGAATAAAAACAGCACAAACGCGCTGTTTTGTGACGCGAGAAAAGTGAGCGCATAATAAAGCGCGAACGGTGACCGAGGTTGCCGTTTTCCCTACGGCAAACAAGAAGGTCTGCGGAACCAAAGGCGGACCTTTGGCGCAAAAAAGATAAAATAACTAAATATGCACCGTTAGCTCAACTGGATAGAGCGTTGGTCTACGGAACCAAAGGCTAGGGATTCGAATTCCTTACGGTGCACCAAATACAAGGCTGCGATAAAAATTGCAGTCTTGTATTTTAAGTAATGGTGAGAATCCCTATGATTCGCGCGAGCGCAGCGACGCTTTGCACACAAGATATAAAAGAGTTCAGATAAAGTTAAATACTCGTGGGGAATTGGAAACAACAAAAAATATCAAATAATAATATTTAATACAAGACAAACAGCGAGTTCGCATAAAAGAGTTCGAGAAAGATTCGGACTCTTTTTATTCGACGGCAAATCGAATTTTGGTTCGATTCCATTTTAAATATGCG
>CAZQNK010000065.1:0-3468 GCA_964594955.1 uncultured Clostridia bacterium
AAAAAGCGCACGGTTTCGGCGGAAACCGTGCGCTTTTTCTTAATTACCCGTTCAGTTTGTCCCTTATATCCCGCGCCGCGGCTACGAGGTTTTTTAGGCTGGGCGCCGTTTCCTCGTTGCCTCTCGTCTTTAAACCGCAGTCTGGGTTCACCCACAATTTTTCCGCGGGTATTTTTTTTAGCATCTTCAAAAGGGCGTTTTCAATCTCTTCCTTAGACGGTATCCGCGGCGAATGTATATCGTAAACGCCGGGTCCCACCTCGGTCCTGAAATTATTTTCCTTCAATACGTCCAAAATAGTCAAATCGGAACGTGCCGCCTCGAAGGTAATGACGTCCGCGTCCATATCGTCTATTTCCCTTATTATGTCGGCAAATTCGCTGTAACACATATGCGTGTGTATCTGAGTATCGGGCTTAACTCCGCTGTGCACGTATCTGAAAGCGGGTATCGCCCAACCGAGATAGCCGCCCCAATCCGATCTCCTCAGCGGCAACTTTTCGCGCAGCGCCGCTTCGTCTATCTGAATGACGGATATGCCGTTCTTTTCAAGGTCTAACACTTCTTCGCGAATGGCAAGCGCAAGCTGAAACGCGCTCTCTCTTAAAGATATATCTTCGCGCGGAAACGACCAATTGAGAATCGTAACGGGACCCGTAAGCATACCCTTAACCGGTTTTTTCGTAAGGCTCTGCGCATATACGGCCCACTTCACGGTCATAGGTCTTGCGCGGGATATATCGCCCCAAATTACGGGCGGTTTCACGCAGCGCGTCCCGTAGGACTGAACCCACGCCTTTTCGGTAAAGACGTATCCGTCGAGGCACTCGCCGAAATATTCAACCATATCGTTGCGTTCAAACTCTCCGTGAACGAGCACGTCGAAGCCCGTCTCCTCCTGAAAGGATATACATTCGGCTATCTTTTGCTCTATGAATTCTTCGTATTTTTCCTCGGATATTCCGCCTTTTTTATATTGCGAACGCACCGCCTTCACTTCCTTAGTCTGCGGGAAGGACCCGATGGTAGTCGTCGGAAGCAGCGGCAGGCGCAATTTTTCCTTCTGTATCTTTTCTCTTACCGCGAACTCGGGCAGGCGCACGAAATCGCTGTCGCGCAGTGCGGCGACTTTTTCTCTTATTTCTCTAATCCCGCCCTGCCGCGGCGTTTCGAAAAGTTCCCGGTTCTGCTTAAATTCCGCCCCGCCGTAAAGGGAGAGGGTCAGAATCTTTTTCAGATCCGCAAGTTCGTAAAGCTTCTCTTCGGCAAAGGCAAAATATTTTTTCTTCGAGTCGGATAGCGCGGTCTCGCTCTTCACCGTGTACGGCACGTGTAAAAGCGAACAGGAGGTGTTTAAAACTATTTCGCCGCAATATTTTTGCAGATTGTTTATTGCCTCCAAAGTTTTATCGTAATGGTTTCTCCAGATATTCTTTCCGTTCACAAGTCCTGCGAACAGAATCTTATCCTTCGGGAACGATTTGGATTCGATAAGTCCGAAGTTTGCCGTCCCCTCGATAAAATCAAGCCCTATTCCGTCGAAATCGAGCGCGCAGACGCTGTCATAGCAGTCGCGCACGTCGCCGAAATAGGTCTGCAACAGCACTTTTACGCGCTTGTTGCCGAGAATTTTTCCGTACAGCTCTTCAAATAACCCGATATCCGCGGCGGACATATCCGTTACAAGGCAGGGTTCGTCAAACTCAACCCATTCCGCGCCGCATTCCGCAAATTTATCTAAAACCGAGCGGTAGGCGGTGGCTGCGTCCTCTGCGAAATCTTCCGCCGTCTTTGTCCCCGTGTATCTTGCAAGCTTCAAAAACGTGTAAGCGCCTATAATTACGGGCTTGGTCTTTACGTCGTTGCGCTCGGCTTCTCCGTAAATCTCGAAGGGACGGTCGCCGTTAAGTTTAATTTTGGCGTCGTCGCCTATTTCGGGAACCATATAGTGGTAGTTGGTGTTGAACCACTTCTTCATCGCAAGCGCTTTAACGTCGCCGCGGCTGCCCTGATAGCCCCGCGCCATAGCAAAATAGGTATCGAGCTTCGAAAGGTTTAACTTTTCGTACCTTTCGGGAACCGCGCCCAGCAGAACCGCCGCGTCAAGCATATTGTCGTAAAACGAAAAATCGCCCGAAGGGATAAAGTCCAGACCGCTCTCTTTTTGTACCCTTAAATTTTTAAGCCGCAATTCTCTTGCGGTCTCGTTCAGTTCGTCCGCCCCGATTTCTCCTCTGAAATATTTTTCGCAGGCAAACTTAAGTTCGCGCTCTGCCCCGATGCGCGGATAACCTATGATTGAAGTCTTCATATTTTCACCTTCCTGTATAGTAACGCTATTATAACACACATAAAAAGATATAGGTTAGTACTTAATTTTTATTGTTAGTTATAGTTTAAAGCTATAACGCGATCGGGGGAAAGCGATAAAATTATCAAATTTTAATGGATTCGTTTACAATTAGGGCTAAAATGTGATACACTGATTGAGGCAAAAATTATATATCGAGGCTCCGGTCGGTCATACGCAATGAAAAAGAACAAAAAATTTAAGCCGCCCGAGAGGAACGGACCGCTTTTCCCGTTCGTAAAATTATTTTTGAGACCGTTCTATAAAAAACCGAAGATTATATTTTGCGGAGAAAAAAAGGACGGTTCCGTCATAGTGGGAAACCACTGCTCAATGCGCGGGCCCGTCGTCTACGAACTCTGCAGAATTTATACAAGATACTCTTGCGATAATTCCGAACTGAATCGGGCGTAAATCACGGCTCTCATATAAATTCCCTCATTTCATTTGGTGTAAAACCACAGTTTGCCCAACGGCGCGTATTATTTACATATTCCATGAACGTTTTGCAATAAAAATCATTAAAATCATCAACCGAGCTTTTATCAAAAACGTGGTATTTGTCTAAAATATCCGATTGAGCTTGCATTCTTTCATCAATGAGTACCGAATGAAATAATTCATTCATAAGCGAACCGATTGCGAGGAGCGAAACCTTGAACTTACCTAAAAGAACATTTTTCAAGCTTTCGCTTTGTACGGTAATAGGATAGTACCGCGCATCAATCCATTTCAATAATTCATCTTTTTCCGGGACGTAATATTTTTTGTCGGCTTGATAGTAGATAGTTCTGTCAATTACTTCGGGCTCGACTGTTGTGTTGATGATTGCGTTTGTATATATGCGGTAGTTTTTGGCTTGACGGTTTAGTTTGTTTGAGAATTGCAATAGCTCCGCTTTTAACAATTTGGGCGTGTTGTACTTATTGAAGATCAATAGAAATTGTCTGGGCGTAATATGCCCGTAAAGATTTACACATGCCTGCAAATATAAGTCTATTGTTTGTTGTCTGTCGGTAAGCTTCCAAACGTTTGCCATAATTATTTATTCTCCAATGCGTTGCGTTCCGCGTTGATTTCCTTTTGCAGTTCTTCTTCGGTGGGCAGATATAACATAT
>CAZQNK010000066.1:0-3318 GCA_964594955.1 uncultured Clostridia bacterium
CGACAACGTATTGCGACGCTTATACAATACTCAACGAGATTCTTCGATTGCGGCGAGCATAGACCTCAACCTAATCTTAACCACGCCGAGGTTGTTTATCTCGTCTATCTTTATCTGGGTATAGAGTTTGCCGTTCTTTTCCATTATGGAGCGCACTTCGTCCGTCGTTATGGCGTCAAGCCCGCATCCGAACGAAACGAGCTGTACGAGGTTGACGTTCTTTGTATGCGCCGCGAAGTCTGCCGCGCGGTACAGCCTTGCGTGGTACGTCCACTGGTTGAGGACGTTTACGCTGACCTTGTCGCCCTTTTCAAACACGCTGTCCTCCGACAGCACGGCAAGCCCCAACGAAGTTAAAAGCTTGTTTATGCCGTGGTTTATCTCGTTGTCGAGGTGGTAAGGTCTGCCCGCAAGCACTATGACCTGTTTGCCACGTTCCTCCGCTTTTTTGAGAATTTCGTCCGCTTTTGCCTTTATATCCGCATGATATTTGTCAAGACGGGCGAAGCCGTTGTCGAGCGCTTTTGCGACGTCGCGCTTGGAAACCTTATATTGTTTGAATATGCCGTACAGCTTTTTGACTGTGTTTTCGCGCATATTGAGGTCGATATAGGGCATAATGAAATTTTTATCCGTCAAACGCTCGTTATTGGCTTTCAGAAGCTCGGGATAATAAGCGACGACGGGACAATTGTAGTGATTTGTTGAGCAATGCTCGTCGATATTATAACTTTCACAGGGCATAAAAATGAAGTCCACGCCCTTATCGAGCAAACTTTCTATATGACCGTGCATTAGCTTTGCGGGATAGCAAGCCGTATCGGACGCGACGGTGTGCTGGCCCTTGAAATACAGCTCGCGTGAGGATTTTTCGGACAGAACCACTTCAAAGCCGAGGCTTTCGAAAAATCCCGCCCAGACGGGAAGCTGTTCGTACATGCCGAGTTGCAGGGGTATTCCTACCCTGCCTTTTGTGCCCTTTGTCCCCTCTACGCACTGTAAAAGACGGGTCTGTTTGTATGAATATATGTCCAACTCTGCGGAGGCGGGTTTACGGCCCGCGCCGCGTTCGCACTTGTTGCCCGAAATATACTTTCTGCCGTCTCCGAATTTAATTATGTTGACGTTGCAGTTGGAAGTACAGCCATGGCAATTGGCTGACGTGGATTTATAGGTAAATTCCGCAAGTTCGCCTTCGGATATGGTGGCGCTTTCGCCCTTGACGTTTTCCATAGCGTAAAGCGCCGCGCCGAACGCGCCCATCAGCCCCGCAATCCCCGGGCGTATCACATTCTTGCCCGTTTCCATTTCGAACGAGCGGAGAACGGCGTCGTTGAGAAATGTTCCCCCCTGAACGACGATATTGTCGCCCAACTCGTCTGCGCTTGAAGCGCGGATAACCTTATATATGGCGTTTTTTACTATCGAAGAGGACAGCCCCGCGGAAATATCTTCCACGCTCGCCCCCTCTTTCTGGGCTTGCTTGACAGCGCTGTTCATAAAGACGGTACAGCGTGAGCCGAGCTCCACGGGCTTTTTGGCGTAGAGACCTTTTTCCGAAAATTTATCTATCTCCATGCCCATCGCTCTTGCAAAGGTCTGTATAAACGAACCGCAACCCGAGGAACATGCCTCGTTCAGCATTATGGAATCTATTGCGCCGTTCTTTATCTTGAAGCATTTTATATCCTGCCCGCCGATATCGATTATGAAATCGACCTTGGGGTTGAAATGAAGCGCCGCTTTGAAGTGAGCGACCGTTTCGACTATACCGAAATCGGCCTTTATAGCGCTTTTGATAAGATCCTCGCCATAGCCCGTAACCGCGCTGCCCCTTATCTTTATTCTGCCGCCCGCAAGAGCGTAAAGCTCTTTTAGTTTGGATATCACTATATCCAGCGGCTGACCGTTATTGGACTGATAATGCGACCACAAAATACGGCAATCGGGCGTGATGAGCATCAGCTTTGTCGTAGTCGACCCCGAATCTATGCCTAGGTAGCAATCGCCCTTATAGCTTTCAATATCGGCAAATTTGAGATCTGTGGCGCGGTGACGCTTTACGAACTCCGCATACTCCTCTTTATCGGCAAACAGCGGTTTGCCCGTTACGATTTCATCGCTCTCTTTTACGCTTTCAATCTTTGCAATCAAATCGTCAATGCTCTCTTCTTCGACCCCCGAGGAGTACAAAGCCGCGCCCAAAGACATGAAGCAGGGAGCGTTTTCGGGGAATACGGCGTTTTCGTCGGTAAGATTGAGCGTGGTGATAAAAGCCTTTCTAAGCCCCTTCAAAAAGTACAGAGGACCGCCGAGGAAGAGCACCTTGCCCTTTATCCTTCTGCCCTGCGCAAGTCCCGAAACGGTCTGATCTACTACCGCTTGGAAAATAGAAGCCGAAATATCCTCCTTAGCGGCGCCCTGATTTAAAAGGGGCTGGATATCCGACTTGGCGAACACGCCGCAGCGCGAAGCTATCGGATAGGTCTTTTTGGCACGAAGGGCATACTCGTCCATCTGCTGCACGGTGATATTCAACAGAGTGGCCATCTGGTCTATGAAAGCGCCCGTTCCGCCCGCACAGCTGCCGTTCATGCGCTGTTCGGTTCCGCCCGTTACGAAAATTATTTTCGCGTCCTCGCCGCCAAGCTCGATTGCAACGTCGGTATCGGGGTAGAATTTGCGTATGGCAACGAACGCCGCCTGAACTTCCTGAACGAAGTTTACGCCGCTTCTTTGGGAAAGTCCCAAACCCGCGCTGCCCGTTATGGACGCACGGAAAACTCCGCCTATCTTTTCACGGACGGTTTTCAATTCGGAAAGCACAGTCTCCTTTACCTTTGCGAAATGGCGGACATACGAGGAATATAAAATTTTATCGTCATCGTCTACAACCGCGACCTTGACGGTTGTTGAACCTACGTCTATACCTAAAAGTCTTGGCATATTTCTTCCGTTATTAAAAATTATTCTTGGTTATTATATCATAAACTTCGTAAAGTGACAAATTTATACACAGTAAATTTGTGTTAAAATTGGCTGAAATTTTAACAACATACTGCTGTACAGTGTTCATTTGCTTAAAATTATGGGCAGTAAAGGGGCGCGGGGCGCATTAGCGCCCCGCGCTGATTCAGTTCGCATGCGCGTACTTGTTTTTCGTAGCCATGCCGCCGCGTATATGCCGCTCTGAAAGATTTTTATCCAAAACTTCCCTTACCCTTTTATACAATTCCGAATCTATGGCTTTCAACCGCTCGGTTACGTCTTTATGTCAGACACCCTCTTATTGGAACGGTACGGGCAAGGTTTAACCTT
>CAZQNK010000067.1:0-3120 GCA_964594955.1 uncultured Clostridia bacterium
TACTCGATTGGGTGCCCGCGCACTTCCCCAAGGACGATTTCGGTCTTGCCAACTTTGACGGGACTCCGCTCTATGAATACGCCGATCCCCTGCGTGCCGAATATCCCGAATGGGGAACGAAAGCGTTTGATCTGGGCAAGCCCGAAGTTTCCAACTTCCTCATCGCTTCCGCGTTCTTCTGGGTGAACAAATACCATGTCGACGCTCTCCGCGTGGACGCGGTTGCGGCGATGCTTTATAACAGCTTCGGCAGGGAACAGTGGCGCCCCAACAAGGACGGCGGCAACGAAAATTATGAAAGCGCGGAATTTTTCCGCCATCTGAACAGCGTGCTCCGTCAGCGCACGGACGCTTTCATGATTGCCGAAGATTCTTCAATCCTCCCCGGCATGACGAAGCCCGCTAAAAAGGGCGGATTCGGCTTCGGCCTCAAATGGAACATGGGCTGGATGAACGATTCGATTAAATACTATAACAAAGATCCCATTTACAGACCTTATCACCACTACTTAATGACGCATACCTTCGAATATATATTCGATGAAAATTACATGCTCGTGCTTTCGCATGACGAGGTCGTTTACGGTAAGGGCAGCATGATAAACAAGTTCCCGGGCAACCTGATGGATAAGTTCGGCAGTTTAAAGACCTGCTATACCATGATGATGGGACATCCGGGCAAAAAATTGCTGTTCATGGGTCAAGACTTCGCGCAGGAGCGCGAGTGGAATTTTAAAACAGGTCTCGATTGGTATCTGTGCGACGACGAGGGACACCGCGACGTAATGAACTGCTACCGCGCTCTGTTGCACCTTTACAGGGAGCGTCCCGTGCTCTATAACGACTGCGGCGGCCCCAAGACGTTCGAGTGGATAAACAGCGGGGATTATAACCGCAACATTTTCTCTTTCATAAGGCGCAATCCGTGGAACTACAATAACGCATTGATATTTGTATGCAACTTTGCGCCCGTGGACAGGTGGGAAATGGGCGTAGGCGCGCCCTTGGCGGGCGTGTATAAACGCGTGTTCTCAACCTATCCCGATGAAAGACCGCTTGAAGTGGAGGCCAAGGAAGAGCTGTGCGACGGCAGACCTTTCAAGCTTATCTTCGATCTGCGCCCCTTTGAATCGGCTATATTCGAAGTGCCCTTCGTTGAAAGCACGCCCGAAGAGCTCGCCGCCGAAAAGAGCGTACGCCGCCGCATTAAGCGCGCCCATACGGAAGCGATAAGTGATATTTCTCACGTTCCGCAGGTTCCTCCCATGGAGGGAGAGGACAGGGTAGTGCCCTTGAAAAAGTCCGTCAAAAGAAAAACGGGCGAAAAGAAGAGCTGATTGATAATTAAATGTTTTATAGCCGAGCCTCCGATTGATTGAAAACCGTCGGAGGCTTAAAATATATTTACATCGCGCAAGTTTAATAATAAAAATCCTTTTTAACTTGCTTGCTTTTAGTCTATGATTATTGTATAATCCTTTAAAGGCAAAGGGAAATGATTAAAGATTTACAAGAGAGAATCATAAATTTAAAAAAAGAAAGGGATTGCTGTATTCTCGCCCACAGCTATATGTCGGAAGATATCTGCGAAGTCGCCGATTTCGTCGGGGATAGTTACGCCCTTTCGTTAAAGGCTAAAACCGCCCGACAAAAGCAGGTCGTAATGTGCGGCGTGCGGTTCATGGCGGAAACGGTTAAAATGCTTTCGCCCGATAAAAAAGTGTACCTCGCCAACCCCTCCGCAGGCTGTCCCATGGCTGAACAGATGGACAGGGACGTGATTGCAGAGGTCAAGAAGATGTACCCCGATTACGCGGTAGTCGCCTACATAAATACCACCGCACAACTCAAAACCGTTGCGGACGTGTGCGTAACGTCGTCAAGCGCGGTTAAAATCTGCCGCGCCATACCGCAAAAGAACATACTTTTCATTCCCGATATAAATTTGGGAACTTACGTCAAAACGCAGGTACCCGAAAAGAATTTCAAACTTCTTTCGGGAGGTTGTCCTACGCATGCAAAAATGGAGCGCGGCGACGTTCTGGCGACAAAAAAAGAACACCCCGACGCCCTCTTTCTCGTTCATCCCGAATGTCGTCCCGAAGTAACTGCGCTTGCCGACTATATCGGTTCAACGTCGGGAATAATGGATTTTGCGGTAAAGTCGGATAAAAAGGAGTTCATTATAGGCACGGAAAACTCAATCGTCCAACACTTGCAATTCAAGTGCCCCGATAAGTTGTTTTATCCCCTTTCCAAAGACCTCGTCTGCCATAACATGAAGGCGACTACCCTTCCCGACGTGTATAACTGCCTTTCGGGGCGGGGCGGCGAAGAGATTGTTATGGACGAAGAGCTTATATCTTCCGCCGTAAAATGTATTGAAAAGATGATAGAATACGGCGGTTGACGGTTCGGCTGCGTACTTACGGGTTTAAGCCCGCGTTCAAGTAAAGGAGTTGCTTTTATGATGATAACGACGAAGGGCAGGAACGCCCTTAAAATTATGATAGATTTGGCTGCCCATGAGGGCGAAGGGTTTATATCGCTCGGTGACATTGCGGTGCGGCAGAACGAATCTTTGAAATATCTTGAAGCGTCTGCGGCGCAACTGACTGCGGCGGGGCTTGTTACAAGCGCGCGCGGCAAGAGCGGCGGCTACAAACTTGTGAGAAAGGCGGAAGAGTACAGCGTTGCCGAAATTTTGCTCTCGGGCGAGGGGTCGCTCGCTCCCGTAAGCTGCCTTGTAAGCGGCGGTTGCGAAAACGCCGAAACGTGCCAAACCTTGCCGCTATTTAAAGAGCTTGACGAAGTTATAATGAATTTTTTAAATTCCAAAACGCTGAAAGATTTGATCAAATAAATACTGTTGAATAAAACCGTTTTGTAAATACAGTCAAATTTATAAATACGGACAAATAATCAGGTATTTTATAAATTTAAGCGGCGCGGGGCGCGCATTTAAATGCGCGCCCCGCGCCGCTTTTGCCGATTGTAACCGCATATAATTAAAAATTATCCGTAATTGCTATTATCTGCATAAGATATTTTGCCGTAATTCAAATCGGAAAGCCGAAAGCCCGTCAAAACTCTCGGCTTTGCATTACAACGCATGCCCTC
>CAZQNK010000068.1:0-2935 GCA_964594955.1 uncultured Clostridia bacterium
AAATGACTTTTAAATATCAATGCGACAATTATTTACGTCGCAAATTTTATTTGCGGATTTATACATCTATTCCCCGCCGTCATCGCCCGCTTCTTCGGGGACAGCCTTCGTTTTCAGCTTACGTTGGGCGTGTACAATCATATAAACGCCCATAAAAGCCGTAGCAAGACCTATCAGAATGCCAAGCGCGATGTCGCCCCACTCGTAAAAGCTGTCATCGGAAAACTCCGCTATCATCGCGGATTGCAACGTCAGAACGGAAACGAGCGCTTCGGCAAAATTTATATTTCTTACCGCGCGGGTAACATAATCCTCGCTGCCGCGGGCTTTTACAAGGTTATAAACCGCCATGGTAACCTTATAAAAAGTAAATCCTGCGATAACGAATATCTGCGCGCCCGCATACTTGTAACCGACGCCCGCATTTGTTTTCATTTCAAACAGAACCCAGTTGAGGGCGACCGTGAAAACAAGCAACAGTATTCCCGCCGCACGGTATATTTTAATCCTTTCCGTCTCCCTCTCGCAGTCGGTATACTGCCGCCTGTTGGTTCTGCGGGAGCGCGCAACCATGATTCCGCGCGAAATACACAGAACAAAATGATAAACGGACAATGCAATGTACCAGGGCGAACGGAAAATTATGCCGAATATGGCACTGAAAACGGCATAGCCTATATTTATTATAAATTTGCCCAACGCGAAAATAATTGTGCGGAAGTCGTAACTATCGACAAATTTTTTAGCGAAAGTATAGTTCTGCGCCCAAGCTACTACCCGCAACTTTAGATATTTGCACAACAGCACAATCATATATATGATATAGCCGAGCAGAACCACCAAAAGCAAATTGAAAAAATACCACAGGTTTGTTTCAGGGCAATATATAAGCGTTAAACTCATTCCGCAAGCGGCGGCGGCAAACAGGGCGACGGCAAATACCGCCACCAACCAATCGGGTTTAGCCAATTTTTTTAAAATTTTTTTAAAAATACCCATTACCGCCACGCTTATTGCAAAAGTCATCTTTATATTATCATAAAAATACAGGATTGGCAAACCAATTGGGGAAAAATTTGTTACGGCGTTTTTACGAACCGTCGGCCGACCCGACCGTTATTTGTTTGACATGCCCGCCTGATATGTTTTATAATTGTTCCGTTATGGAAAGTTCTTCGGCTTTAAAAAACTCTTTATCGCAGGAGGAAATATTCAAAGGCTTCAACGTCGCGCTGAAAGTTTGCACGGCGCTTTTACTGCTATGCGCGTTTTTGATGACCTTTACAGTTTCCGACTACTACATATTCAACCATTGGGGCGATTACAGAATGTCGTTCATGCTAAGCCAATGGGTCAAAAAAGCCGGACTGCTTGTGTTGCCGCTTGCAGTTTTCTATAAAAAACGGTGCTGCGCAGATATTGCAAAATACTTTCTGCCCGTATTCGTCATCATCTCATGTTTTACATACGGCAACTACTTCGACGTTACGATGATAACCGAAAACAGCACGCCTGCGCAGCTTGTTTACGCGCACATAAACGAGTTTATGCCCAAAACGTTGCACAAATGCCTGTTTTTCTTTGAAAACGGCTTGTTCCTTATATTGAGCATTTCTCTATTCGTACGCGACGGCTACGTTATTCAGAAACACAGCTTTTACTTTGCCCCCGCCGCTTTTTTCTCGGTTATGCCGCTGAATATTTTCGAGAACCTTTTCGATATAAACGAAATCGCGGAAGATTCCTTTTTGCGGTTCGGCAATTTCACGATATGGCATTTTGCGGCAATACTTTTCGCCGCTCTGTTTGCAATCGCGGCGTACCGCTTCCTGAGAAAAAAAGACGATAATCTGAAAAAAGAATATCTTGCGGCGCTTGCGATTGTTCTGCTTATTCAGTATCACAGCAAGGACTCCGTATTGCTCGGTGACGGTTACAACGTTTACAAAACCGTGTTTGCGGCAATTCCGTTATTTATCTGCAACCTCGGCGTGTATGTGACCTCCCTTTCCGTGTTTTTAAGAAAACGTATCCTGTATTCGATTTCATTCTTCGTGCATGCGGCGGGCGCCGTTACGGTATTCGTCTATTTCGGAAAGCCCGAAATGTCAAATTACGGTATTTTTTGCAGTTACACGATTCTATATTTCGTAATGACCCACAGCATTTTATTTGCGCTTTGTATTCTGCCGAGCGCTTTGGGACAATATAAATTCAGACCCAAAGACGCCGTAATTCCCATTATATATTATTTTATCGTAATCGTTGCGGCGTCCGTAACGAGCGGAATAATTACCTCCGCTTCAATGAGTTTCTCTTACGGCGGCTACACCCTGACAGAGGAAGAATGGCTGATTCCCAATTATGCCTTTACGCAAATAAATCCCCTGCCCGTTGAACTGCCCAAAATTCCGTTTACGATATGGAAATACGAATTTAACGCACTGTACCTGATAATACTATACATATTTTATGTAATGATATTCTATGCTTTCAACGGATTGTATTATTTGTTTTTGTTTTTACGCAGAAAAAGATTGGGGAAAGCCGTACAAGATATGCGTCCCTCTGCCGAAGCCGAAACGGCGGCAACGGATACAGCGTCCGACGCGGATATTAAAGAATAACTAATTAAAACCACCGGTGAACCGGTGGTTTGATAAACCTCAGAAGGGGTTAACGCCTGCTAACCCCTGTCCGGGCTTGAAATTTAACATTGCATAACTATCACGGGCAGCCGCTCAAAGCGGCTGCTTTTTTGCCCACTTCCTCTCGCTACCCGTGAACGGGTCTATATACTTTTTCATTCTTATCCGGTCATAAAAGATACCGGTCATAAATCATAACCTCTTTCATCAATACGCTTTGTTTTGGTTACTCGCTATTTCTATTAAACTTTTTTCAAAATCTTTCACATAATATCTGATATTCTTTG
>CAZQNK010000069.1:0-2925 GCA_964594955.1 uncultured Clostridia bacterium
ATTTCGTTGGCATCGGTTACAATCACAAATGATTCGGGGCTTGCCGCATGTATTTTGGCTTTCAGTTTCACCGCCTCGCCGCGCTTGCAAACGGTTATTATTACGGTGCGTTCGGCGCCCGTAAATCCGCCCTGCGCCTTATAAGAGGTGTAGCCGCGGTGCATGTGTTCCAAAATAAACTGTTCTATCTTTTCAGGGTGGGGCGTGATTATCGTCATGTATTTGCTCTTGCCTATGTTTTCAATCACTCCGTCTATAAGGAATGTCTTTGCAAACAGACCCAAAAGGGAATACAGCCCCGTTTGTATATCGTTGAACACCCAAAAGGTGGAAGAAGCTATAACGAAATCGCTTATAAGCAAGGCTATGCCTACGTTGATTTTCGTATACTTCTTTATGATAAGCGCAATTATGTCCGTTCCGCCCGAAGAAGCTCCGCAGTTGAAAATTATCGCACTGCCCACGCCCGTCGATAGCATGGCAAAGCAAAATTCCAAAAATTTCTGGTCGGTGAGGGGGAGTTCCAAAGGGATAAATTCCATTGCGTACATTTCCAGAGAATATACGATAGAACAATACGCCGTTTTAATGATACAGTCCTTACCTAACACGACGAACCCCAAGACGAGCAGGGCTATGTTGATTATAAGCATTATCTGCGGTTGTGTCAGAAAGGATATATACTTGTTCAATATGATTGAAAGACCGCTCACGCCGCCCGTCGCAAAGTTGTTGGGAGCTTTAAACAGATATACCCCCGCCGCAAGCAACAGAGTGCCGACGTTCAAGAGCAGAAATTTCAATATTTTTTTCAACTTGACGTTTTTATTGTCAGAGCAATCCATGGTTCCGCCGCCTTGTCAGATAGTACCGCCGAATCCTTTGCCTAAAATTTCGTTGGCGTCGGTTATTATAACAAAGGCGGAAGGGTCTACCGCTTTGACTTGTTGTTTAAGTTTCAACGCCTCGCTTCGTTTGCATACGGTCACCATAACTTTTTTAGGTTCTCCCGTGTATCCGCCCTCGGCGTCGTAAGCGGTATAGCCGTGGTTTATCACTTTCAGTATGTATTCCGAAATGAGTTCGGGGTGGGAGGTGATTATGGTGATGTACTTGGTCTTACCGATGCTTTCTATTATGCTGTCGAGAAGGAAAGACTTGGCAAACAGACCCAAAAGCGAATACAGCGCCGACTGAATGGTAAACGTAGCGAAAGATATACATACGACAACGAAGTCGATAAGCATAAGCGCGACGCCGACGTTCAGTTTGGTATACTTTTTGAGAATGAGCGCGATGATATCCGTCCCGCCCGAAGTCGAGCCGCAGTTGAAAACGAGCGCGCCGCCCAGTCCGAATAAAAGAATTGCATAGCATAGTTCCATAAAAGGCTGGTCAGTCATCGGCAACGGAAGTTTAACGGGTTGCCCGTCGGGGCCGAACAACTGTTCGAAAGCCCATATCGCCAAAGTGTATAAAAGCGAACAGTAAATCGTTCTGATAGTGCATTGCTTGCCCAAAACCGCAAGCCCCAAAGCCAGAAGGAAGACGTTTATTATCGCGATATATACCCCTTGCGTCATAAAGGGCGCGGATGCGGCGGTCGCGTCGGCAAGCAAAAGCGCAATGCCCGCCACTCCGCCGAGGGTGAAGTTGTTTGGCGTCTGGAAAAAATATACGCTTACAGCCATCATCAGAATGCCGCCCGTCATAAGCAGCCACCTTAAAAGCGTCCGCATTCTCTTTTGCGCGGGAGTAAGTTTTATAGCATCGGAATACTCCGTTTCCTGCGGAGCGTCATGTGTCTTTTTATCTCTCATCGGTTCTTTATGCTCTCCGAAAATTAATATTATTCATAAAAGCGCATAAATCATATCATACGCCGCGAGCCTTGTCAACGATATTTCGCAAACAATCGATTTGCAAATTTGTTACAGTTTTTTTGACTGTATTTTCCTTAAAAATTATTGTAAAATCGCCAAAGACTTATTGAAAAATGAAAATATATGTGTTATAATCAATGCAGAATCGAACAAAAATTTTATAACGGGAAAAGGATATGAAAAGTCAAAGCGTTGTAACAGAACTAAGGCACAAAGTATTTACCGAAGTGGCGCGCGTCGCGTACGAATCGGAAAACCCCGCAAGCGATCTTGAAGAAATACCCTTCATTATCACCCCCGACGAGGTTCCCAAATACCGCGAAAGCATCTACCGCGAAAGGCAGATAGCTTCCGAAAGGGTTCGTCTTGCCATGGGGCTTTCTTTGCGTCCCGCCAACAAACCCGTGCATATTACGGCGGGCGTGGATAAAAGCACCATTGCCGAAAAATATTACGAGCCTCCCCTTATGCAGGTCATACCATCGGCCTGCGATAAATGCCGCGATAATGAATATTACGTTTCCGACCAGTGCCGCAACTGCGTTTCGCACGCCTGCATAAAGACTTGCCCCAAAGCCGCGATATCGATAGTTGACGGAAGGTCTTATATCGACCAGACTAAGTGCATAAAATGCGGCAGGTGCAAGGCGGCGTGCCCCTACGACGCAATCGCGCATCACGTCCGTCCCTGCGCGGCTGCATGCGGCGTAAAGGCCATTTCTTCGGACGAATACGGCAGGGCGCATATCGATAACGACAAGTGCGTGGCGTGCGGGCAATGTATGTCTGCCTGCCCCTTCGGGGCGATTGCCGACAAATCGCAGATATATCAGCTTATAAAGGCTATAAAACAGGGCGACGAAGTCGTTGCCGCCGTTGCGCCCGCGATAATAGGGCAGTTCGGCCCCAAGTCTACGCCGGGCAGAATGAAGTCCGCCCTTTTGGCGTTGGGATTTAAGGAGGTGTATGAAGTCGCCGTCGGTGCGGACGTCGGCTGTATTGCCGAAGCGCATCACTATGTAAACGAAGTCGCCACGGGCAA